>JAJBTS010000421.1 GCA_020860885.1 Bacteroidales bacterium | reverse complement strand
AAATATAGACATTATGAACTTTTGTTAGATAAATATTTGGCACAGAATAACAAAAAACAGGTTATTCCTGTACAAGATGAAAATATTATAAAGCAATGGACATGGGAAAGATATAAAAGAACTGAACGAGATTTAGATGATATCTATAAGAAACTTGAACGCAAAGTAGATGCAAAAGTATGGGATGCCGAAAAAAGAATAATTGTTATTGATGATGTGTCATTACAATTGTCTCACCAGATTAACAGAAGAAAATACAATCCTGATGAAAGAATTCGTGTAGTAATTATTTTTCAGGTGGCTTCATTTTGGCCTTCTATTGAGTATTTATATCATGAATTAACTCAGGACGAAAGATTTGAAGCTATTATTATGTGCTACGATGAAGCTATAGACCCATCTATTAAAACAGAGACAGCCAGGGAATTTCTTGATGTAAATCAGATTCCGTACACAGATTGGACTGAGTTTTCCATGAGAGATTATAAACCGCATATTGTATTTTTACAAATTCCATATGATTCAAACAGAAGAAGAGAATTTAAAAGCAACTATTTAAAATCAGCAGGGTACAGAGTAGCTTATGTACCTTATGGCATGGAAATTGGAGATACACAACACTCACGCAAACAACAACTTAACCATATAGTGAGAAGATATGCCTGGATGATTTTTACATTTTCAGAAACTATGCACAAAGATTATAGATTATACTCAGAGTATGATGATAATGTTTATGTTACGGGATTACCTAAATTTGATTCATTATATAACAAAGACAACTTTCCGCTGAATAATGAAATTGTAGAAAAAGCAAACGGAAGAAAAATAATCCTTTGGAAGGTTCATTTTCCGAAACTGGCTTTAGTAAATAATAAAATGGAGCTGTTTACCCCTCGCATTGAGGAGTATATTAGATTTTTGGATTATGTCAGAAAAGATACTGGTAATTTTTATGTTTTCATGCCTCATCCTCGTTTTTTAGAATTTAATGAGGATGCCAATATTCAGAAACAGTTATCTGAATTGATGAGCAATGTACGATCAATAAATAATATTTATGTCGATGATAACGATGATTACAGAAACTCTCTCTTGCATGCCGATGCGATTATTGTGGATAGAAGTTCTATAATGGTCGAAGCTGCCGCAGTTGGAGTACCAGTATTATTTATGTACAATGATAAATTTGCAGAACCTATGACACAGGCAATAAAGCCGTTGATTGATTCGTATTATCAAGGAACAACCGTGCAAGATATGATAAACTTTATTACAATGATAGAATCAGGCTCTGATACGAAAAAGAATATGCGTGAATTAGCCTTTCAGAATTGCATTCCTTATTTTGATGGAAATTGTTCGAAGAGAATAGTAAAAAATATAATCAAAAAGCTGGGGGAAGAAGCTTGAAAGTAAGAGGTAGTGGATAGAGAAAAATAAAAGGCATCACAAACAAGCCATCTTTTAATGGATTTAAAAACTGAATATAGACGCAACACCTAATCAGGTGAGTATTCCGGGTGTTTCCTGCGACCGGACTGGCGGTACGGAAACACCCGAAATACTCAAAAAAATTTCCTTAGGGTAAGCGAGTATATATTCCGTAATGGAGCGGGAGGATTTCTCGAAGACATCGCTGAACACATCATCCAATTTGAGATTGGATACGGCAAGGCAGTTCTGGGCACGTTTTTTTCGCCCGTGATCATACAGGTGAGCTTAAACCGGTAACGTACCAGATTCCTAAGCTGGCGGATATCAGAGTGCGGTGTAAATGGCGGTCAGTTAGAACGCGATACACGGTGTTCCGGTGCACCCTCGCTGGGGAGACAGTGCATATTTGCTGATCATGAGTATCTCCATACATTCTTATGTGTGCACTGAAGTCCGGCAAACTTACACTAAAAGTCCGTGCAGTGTGCAATCAGCGGTCGATTTATACATGCGGAATAAAAGAAGGTTTGACCATGCCGCACATATATAAACCGCAGATCTATTTGGCGTCTTTCCGGTCAGTCTTGTTGCCCTTCATAGGTTTTATGTACTTTGGGTGAGAAAGTGTAACCCACAGGTTATTTTTCTCAAGGACATTGAGGACAGGGATCCAGTATTCTCCGTTAGATTTTATGCAGACATCTGTACAGTGGTATTTGGCAAGCCAGTCACACAGCTTCTGCAAACCTTTTGTAAAGGAAAAGAAGCGAACCTGCTTATACTCTGTCCGGTCGTTGGAATCAGTGATGCCGATATGGGCATAGATTCATGTTTTGTGGATATCAAGACCACAGCAGTTTTTCTTGATAATTTTAAACAATAAAACAATCTCCTGAACTTTATATTATAAGACTGACAGTGACTGGTCATTCGGCAAAATTGAGTCGACTTTGGAAGAGATAAGTTTGCGGGCTACGGTGTGCGCCATTCATTGATGCCTTAACGGATGACCGATGACATATAGCTATGCGAGGTCGCCGCTATACGGCTCGTTACTCACATCTACGTGTTCTGTAGTGTGTGTGTCGGCCTTACAAAGAAACATATCATAACAGGGGTAAAATAGAAAGCGAAAAGGAACGACGGGTTTCATGCCCTATTGGTGCCTTTCGCAGAAAGGCGGATTATAATAATGTTACCAGTTACTTTTTCTATATTTGGTACATGTGTTTCAATTGAGATTTTTGACTATAATAAAGACGGAAGGTTAATTAGAACCAACCCATTAAGATGTAATTCGATTTTTTCAGTCTCAAATAGATTTCCATCATATTTGAACATTAAACATAAAAGCAGTTATATACAACCGATGCTTCGAACTATGTTTGATGGAACAACTTTTGACTGGTTGAAGGCAAATCAAGGAGAATATTTAATAATTGATTTGATCGAAGAAAGATTCCCTTTATTAAAAGCAAGTGGAACATATTT
>JAJBTS010000185.1 GCA_020860885.1 Bacteroidales bacterium | reverse complement strand
AAGTTACACAATCAATAACTCTGGTATATTTTTTGTTTGTTGAAGATTAATTAAGGAGTTCTTTTGAACATCTTATTCCAAGTTTATAAATAAATATCAATTATGAAAGCAAGTCAAAAATTCACGGCCGAACTGATCGGTACTTTTGTTTTAGTTTTAGGAGGGTGTGGTACAGCGGTCTTTGCCGGAGGCTCGGTTGGATTTCTCGGAGTAGCGTTAGCCTTTGGTTTAACCATTGTAGCCATGGCATACGGTGTAGGAAATATTTCCGGAGCGCATCTTAATCCGGCCGTATCGATCGGAGTATTTTGCGCCGGAAAAATGAGCGCGAAAGATCTGGGGTTATATATTATTGCCCAGATAGTCGGAGCCATCCTGGCTGCAGGATTCATGGCATTTATTATAAGTCAGTATGGTGGTGAAAGAGGTACTTTTGCGGCCAATGGTTTTGGTGAAGCTTTTGCCGGAGCACCGGGTTATTTCCAGATCTCTATGGCAGGCGCTTTTGTGTTGGAAATGGTGCTCACATTTATTTTCCTGATCGTTATTTTAGGTTCTACAGATCCAAGATGTATAAAAGGTTTCGCAGGATTGTCTATTGGTCTTTCATTAACACTGATTCATCTGATCAGTATTCCATTAACCAATACTTCTGTTAATCCGGCCCGTTCAATCAGCCAGGCAATTTTTTCTGAAAACGCATACGCATTGCCTCAATTATGGGTGTTTGTTGTTGCACCTATTATAGGAGCTGCACTGGCAGCTATCGTATATAATTCCATTGCCGGAAAAGAGACTAAATAATACTTATTTACCGGCAAGATTAAGGTTACTCAAAATCAAAATTCTCATTATATGCTCCCAAGCACCCTAAAGGGACTATCGATATCCAATGATCGAAAAGTTCCTTTAGGGTTTTAAAATTCATTTTAGATAACCTTATTCTTATTCAATAAAGTTTTATAGTTACCTTATTCTTACAGCTTTATTACTTTCATATCGGTTATCCGGCCGGTAAAATTCCCTACTTTTTCCAAAGGGAAGACAAGCGTTTGCAGATAAGCTCTTTTTGTTTTATGCGATTGATCGAAAAAATGAATTTCCTTCTCCAGTTTATCCTGTAATTTCCCGTTCACATACAATGTAGTCGACTGATTATCTCCTTCTATGGCTATACGTACAGGTTCATCATTGGGCAATTCGTAATTAAAAGAATAAGAATATCCATCCCTGGAAAACCCGATATTTCCGGTCGACGGCTCTCTCATATAAACCAAAGCGTTAGGAGAGGAAAATAAAAGGGTTCCGTTCGCATTATCTTTCGCCCGGACAGTAAACTCGACCCTGTAATTGTATCCGATTTCCACCAGTCCGGTTTCATCGCCCGGCTTTAACGAATCGGCAGAAAAGACCAATCCTTTCGGTCCGGGAACTTTTCCAAGCAAATTAACTCCGGGCGCTTCGCTCAGAGACTCCCTCTGGTTATTAAACCGGTCGAAAGGAACAGTCACATTTTTACCGGTCCACATTTTTGCGGATAAGGTTTGCATAGCCGGCCACACTCTATGGTGCACATCCTGATACGAAACTCCATTATCGGGATGATCGTTCCAAACAGCAAACATCCCTCCTTTTACCTGAGGATCATTGTCTTCAAATACTTCCTTGCCTATATGGGCGGGCGTCCAGTTTTTATATAAGTTTTCAATATTTAAATAGTTGTAATAATACCCTGCCTCCGGCACTATATAAACCCAACCATCGGGAATACTTATCAATTCGTATCCCAGTTTTTTCATTTCTTTCGGATCGGCATATCCGTTGTACCAGGCATTCATCAGTACATTTTCAGCTTTTACGGGAGTTTCTCCTTTCGCATGTGTTAATGCACCCCAAACCATGGCCTTTTTACCAAATTTCTCCACATAGCGGATGTAATAATCGGTGAAATAACGGAATTTTTCCACAACCTCTTTCTTTGCATTGGAATATTCGTCGGTTCCTATATGCACGATAGGTCCTCTGAAAACAGGATTCTCACCTTCCAGATACTCCTTAAATAACCCATCTAGAAATTTATAAGTATTCGGATTAAAAAGATCCAAATGATCCATACCGTATTCTTTGCTACCCAGTTCCGGAAGATAATGAGCGAAAGCCAAAGAATGAGCAGGCACATCTATTTCAGGTATTATATTTACGCCGAGGCTTTCCGCTAATATTTGCAGGTCGATAAATTCCTGTTTGGTATAAGAACCATCTTTAGAAGTTAGCCCGGGATAAGTTTCACTTTCGAGACGAAACGCAGCAGGAGTCTTATCCCAATCGTTTAGAAAATATTGTCTGAACGCATTATCATTCAGATGAATCTGAAATGTATTCATCTTATAATAAGACATAAATTTCACATAATCCCTCAAAAAATCAATAGAAAAGTATTTACGTCCACAATCGAGCATAAATCCTCTCATAGGATAAGAAGGATAGTCCAATATTTCTCCTTTAGGAAGATTGAATTGTTCCGACTGCTCCAACATTTGCAACAAAGTCCGGGTTGCCCATAAAACACCTATGGATTCATTAGCAGTCACCTTTATCTGGTTTTGTATGTTTATGGAATAAGCTTCCGGATTTTTATTCTGCAATGCTTTCAAATCCAGAGTGATATCTCCCCGGGAAGGTTTTCCTGCACTTACTTTCAAATCAATATCTAATAATATTTTTAATTCTGCTGCGAAGTTTTGAGCTACTTCTTGTAAGGATTCGTCCATAAAGATAATAGAAGAACCAGGAGTTATTTTCATTTCCCCTTTGCCTCCTTTCCATTGTTGGATTTCAGGAATAACGAATGGTTTTGAATTATTTGCGTGAACAGCAAATGAGAAGCCCAGCAAGAAAAATAATGTGATAAATTTTGTAACTGTTTTCATGGTAAATAAG
>JAJBTS010000140.1 GCA_020860885.1 Bacteroidales bacterium | reverse complement strand
CCTCTTGGACTTGAACCAAGGACCCTCTGATTAACAGTCAGATGCTCTAACCAACTGAGCTAAGGAAGAATTTTAGCATTTTCCCTAAATACGTTGCAAAAGTAAGGGTATTTTTCCAATTAAACAAATATCTTTGCATAAAAATTTTGATTTTACTATGAAATTACTTGGAATAGGAAATGCCTTGGTTGATGTATTGGTCAAGCTTGAGAACGATGAGCTTTTGAAAGATTTGAATCTGCCAAAAGGCAGTATGAGTCTTGTCGATATAGAGACCCGCGATAATATTTTTAATAAATTGCAGGATTTGAATTACAAAATTACTACAGGAGGATCTGCCGGAAATACGTGTTTAGCTTTGGCTTATATGGATGTTCCTGTAGGTTTTATCGGTAAAGTGGGAGATAACGATTATGGTAAATTTTATATAGATGAATTTACGCGGGCCGGAGTCCGGCCTCACTTTATTCATGTAGATAACAATCATACCGGAACAGCCATGACATTAATAAGCCCGGATGGAGAGAGAACTTTTGGCACTTATTTAGGTGTTGCTGCCGAGCTTTGCGATTCGGAACTTGACCGGAATGCTTTTTCTGACTATACCTATTTTTATATAGAAGGTTATCTCGTCCAGAATCATGAGTTGATCGAGGGAGCTCTTGCCCAAGCCAAATCAGAGGGATTAAAAACAGCTATTGATCTGGCCAGTTATAATATCGTTGAAGCTGAAAAGGATTTTCTTTCTCATCTGATAGATAAGTATGTAGACATTGTTTTTGCCAATGAAGAAGAGGCTAAAGCTTTAACAGGAAAACGACCGGTTGATGCGGTGAAGGAGATTGGGGAGCACATCGAAATATGCGTAGTTAAAAGCGGGTCCGAAGGCGCGTATGTTATGCATGGTGGAGAGGTTGTTCATGTTCCGGTTGAGAGAATAATAAAACCTGTAGATACAACAGCAGCCGGTGATTATTTTGCTGCCGGATTCTTTTATGGAATTCAAAACAATAAGAGCATGGAACAATGTGCCAGATTAGGATCTCTTCTGGCTGGTGAAATTATTCAGGTAGTAGGAACAAAATTATCTGAAGATTGTTGGAACACTATCCGAGAACGGGCCCGGGAAATTTAATTTATTTTATATTTATGAAGTTAGTACGAATTCTTAGTCTTACTTTTTTTCTATGTATGTCTTTTTCCGGATATGCTCAACTTTCAGAGCAGCAGCATGCGGATATGGCTAAAAATATGGATGTTCTGAACTCCATATTAAAAGAAGTGGCTATTCATTATGTTGATTCGGTAAATGTAGAAAAGTTGGTTGAAGATGCTATTGCCGGTCTTATGCAGAGTTTGGATCCCTACAGCGAATATATTTCAACGAAAGAAATCCCTGATTTTCAGTTTATGACAACAGGAGAATACGGAGGAATAGGCTCTGTTATCTCCATGAGGGAGAATGAGATTATTATAAGGGAGCCTTATGAAGGTATGCCTGCTGCACTTGCCGGATTAATACCGGGTGATCGTATATTATCCATCAACGGTGAAAGTATGGAAGGCAAAGATACTAAATATGCCAGCGATAAACTGAAAGGACAACCGAATACTCCGTTAACTCTGACTATTCAGAGAATAGGAGAGAGTAAACCTCGTGAAATTAAACTGGAACGGAAAAGAGTGCATGTGGATCCGGTTATTTATTATGGAGTAATGGAGGGTGGAATAGGTTATATTTCATTGTCGTCTTTCACAGTAGAGAGTGCGCAGTCTGTTAAGAATGCTTTGTTGGATCTGGTGAATAATCATCACATTTCTTCTCTAATATTTGATGTACGGGATAATGGAGGCGGTGTCGTAGAAGAATGCCTGGAAATGTTGAATTTCTTTTTGCCGAAGGGCGACTTACTACTTTCAATGAAAGGCAAGATTCAACAATACGATAAGACTTATAGAGCTACACAATCTCCTCTGGAACCGGATCTACCTTTGGTTATTCTCGTAAATGGAAATTCGGCTTCCGCTTCTGAAATAATAGCGGGTACTTTACAGGATCTGGACAGGGCTGTAATAGTTGGTAATAAAACATTTGGGAAAGGGTTGGTACAGAGTACACGCCCGTTGCCTTACGGTAATCAGTTAAAATTGACTACAGCCAAATATTATATACCCAGTGGGCGGTCTATTCAGCGTATTGATTATACGAACCGGGCTACAACCGGGCAGGCGAATGCAATTCCGGATAGTTTAACGATGGTTTATTTTACCAAAAATAATCGCCCGGTGAGAGATGGTGGCGGAATTCTTCCGGATTTTATAATTGAAGAAGAAAAGATGGCTAGTATGATTTTTTATTTGGAATTACAATCTGTTTTCTTTGATTTTGTTGCTCAATGGAGGGCAAAGAATCCTTCTATACCTTCTCCTAAGGAATTTCAGTTGTCTGATGAGACTTATGAAGAGTTCAAAGAGTATGTTAAGTCAAAAAAATTCAGCTACGATGTGCAAAGTGAAAAATATTTGGAAACACTGGAAAAGGCCATGGAACTGGAAGGATATATGGAACTTGCATCCGAAGAGTTTCAAGCTCTGCAAAAAAAGTTAAAACCCGATTTGGATAGGGATTTGGAACTGCATAAAGATTTAATTTCCAAGTATCTGGCTATGCATATTATGAGACAATATTATTATGCTAAGGGGCAGTTGATCTATGAATTGCGTGATGATGAAGTCTTAAATAAGGCTAGGGAAGTACTTTCTGATAAACAATTGTATACTCAAACTTTACAGTTAAGAGAATGAAAGGGGACCAAAAAGTCGGATAATCCCTTTATCCTCCCCCTACGATATTCAAAGTCTTGTTCTATGTATCTTGTGGGTCTTTATTTTTGTAAAATTAAAGTGTATTATTTAAATACCAAGAATAATAAATAGTGAGTAAACATACTTCATACA
>JAJBTS010000260.1 GCA_020860885.1 Bacteroidales bacterium | reverse complement strand
GTAGAAGCAAGCTCTCATCTTTTACTTCCGTATGCTGACGGCGGAATAAGAGCCGGTTTCCCCTCGCCGGCACAAGATTATATGGATATTGCCATCGACCTGAACAAGGAACTGATACAACACCCGGCCGCCACCTTCTACGGACGTGTGGTAGGAGATTCCATGCGTGATGAAGGAATCCAGGAAGGTGATATACTAATTATCGACAAATCGTTGGAAGTACAGGAAGGTGACTTGGTTGTTTGTTGCGTCGACGGAGAATTTACGTTAAAGCGCATCCATATAGAAAGAAAGGTAATTTGGTTAGTGCCTTCCAACACCGACTTTCCGCCAATCAAAATCACACCGGATAATGATTTCCTCGTATGGGGCGTGGTAACTTACACTATCAAGAAAAACCGGAAAAGAAGAAAATGATCGGGCTGATAGACTGCAATAATTTCTTTGCTTCCTGTGAACGGGTATTCAATCCCTTGTTGCGGGAACGACCAATCGTTGTTCTATCGAATAACGACGGGTGTGTAGTAGCCCGTAGTAACGAGGCTAAAGCACTCGGCATCGGAATGGGCGTGCCGGTATTCGAAGTGAAAGAGATAATCGATAAAAATAACGTTGCAGTTTTTTCATCCAACTATATCCTTTACGGAGATATGTCACACCGGGTAATGTCAATCCTGCATGAATTAGTTCCGTCAATAGAAATCTATTCCATTGACGAGGCTTTCCTTTCGTTCGAAGGATTTGATCACCTGGATTTATATGAATATGGCAAAAAGATAGTCCGGACCATATCCAACAGCACCGGTATCCCCGTATCGTTAGGAATAGCGCCAACCAAAACTTTAGCCAAAATAGCCAGCAAATACGCGAAAAAGTACAAAGGCTACAAAGGGGTTTGCATAATCGATACCGATGAGAAACGGATTAAAGCTCTCCATCAATTCGAAGTAGGGAACGTTTGGGGTATTGGGCGACAATATGTACATCGGCTGGAATATTACGGCATGAAAACGGCGTATGATTTTACTTTGCGCTCTGAATCGTGGGTAAGAAAAGAAATGACTATCACCGGCGTACGTACTTGGAAAGAATTAAAAGGCATTTCGTGCATCGGACTGGATACGACAGGCACCCCAAAGAAAAGTATTTGTACTTCTCGGAGTTTCGGGGAAATGACAGATGATTACGAAGTATTGCGCGAAACTATTGCCAATTTTGCTGCTGCTTGCGCCAAGAAATTACGGGAACAGAATGCGGCGGCAAATGTTATGCAAGTCTTTATCTTAACGAAGCTGTTCCGGAAAGATTTGCCCCAATACTGCCAATATCAAAACTACACCCTGCCAGTGCCGACAAATAACACTTCCGAGCTTATCCGGTATTCCGGCTTCCTACTGCAAGCTATCTACCAAAAAGGATAGCAGTACAAAAACGCCGGGGTGATGGTAATGGATATCGTGCCAGCAGACTATATCCAGATGAATGTCTTCGACGGGCGCACCCAAGTTCGGGATAAAAAAATCATATCGGTTATAGATACGCTTTCAAAAAAATATGGAACCCACATTATTAAATGTGCTACCCAAGGCAACGGAAGAAAATGGAGGCTAAAAAACGAATTTATTTCCCGGAGGTTTACTACAAACCTGAAGGATATAATTCAAGTAAAAGCGTAAAAAGAAATTAGCCCGGAGGAAAAACCTACCGGGCTAAACTTTGTCTGCCGAAACCTCGCTACCTCACGGATAGCGTGGATACCTTTAAAAAACATGAAACCCGATGCCAACTGCGGCTTCGGCAAAGCCTTCTACGAACATTGGGCTCATGCTTTTTGCAAAGATATGGGATTGTTTTTGATTTGCAAGTACTGGAGAAGAAAATTGTTTGGAAAAGAATAATGAAAGATTTACAGTAAAGCCGATAGAGTCATTCTGAATATTTTGCCTTTTTCGCTGCGTCCACATCTATGTTTATTTCCTGACATAACCAACAAAGACAGTCATTAAATCCAGAAACAGCAGACTTGCCAGAACGTAAAAGTTCCCCAAGTGCTTTTTTACAATCTGAGATCCAATTCTCATCGCGTATATTAACACGGTGACCGGTTCCTCCTAATTTTAAATGAGTCTGGTTACTACTATATGAATATGAATAGCCTCCGGATTACCAACAAATTCCCCCTTTTGATGTCTACGCGTAAAAGGGGAAATTTTTTCTCCTTTATAAGGAGAGGGCTTTTTTTCCTCTTCCTTTTTTTCCTCTTCCTTTTCTTTGCCTTTCTCCTCATCTCCAACATCCCAAGGAACGGGTTCATAGAACCACTTCTTCCAAACCTTAGTCATAACTTTACGATCTTCGGCTGTTAAATAACCCTTAAATAACTCATCCCACGTTGCGTCTGGATGATCCAGACTGATTGCGATTTTAGACCTAAGTGCTTTGCCTATCACATCGGCTGAGTACCTCACTTCTATCACTAAATCTGACAACAGCTCATTAACATCCTCTTTCTTCTCCAAATCTCTAACACCATCTAAACTACTTTCCGAACTACTTTGTGAAATGCTTGTGGTTATTTTCGTTCGTTGAATAATCGGATACAATTGATTTTTTTCTTTCAATTGTATCGTATTGATAAACTCAGTCTGTCTAACCGCTTCCGGTCTATTATCCTCCATATATACTCTTCCTCCACCCGGCTTAGTCTGGATAGTCCTGGAAGGGGATTCTTTCTGTGTTTTTTCGGCGTACATGGTGGTTGAGTTTAGTGGTGTCTTCAAAGGTAAGTAATATTTCATAAATACAAAGTAAAAGGGTGGCAAGGATAATACATTTGGCTGGATCACCCTGGTTAAGTTTTCTTCATCGTTATAACTTGTTACTGACAAAAAAACAAGGTTGCATTCTTGCAAACCGGTGCAGAGTAGTTGCTCCTGCACCTGATAGTAGTAATGCTTGTACTTATT
>JAJBTS010000121.1 GCA_020860885.1 Bacteroidales bacterium | reverse complement strand
TTGTCCGAATCTTCAAAAGTTAAATTGACAGTTTCACCTGCATTGTAAGAGTGGAGTTGTACATAAAGAGTTACAGGCTGCTCCACCATAAATTCTCGGTGTTTACTTCCTTTTTCATCCAGCCAGTATGCATCGATGATGGTTGGAATGTTATCTTCCGCATTTTCATCTAATGCTTCTGCAAATCCCATCGGGTTCATCTTCGTCTGGTGTTCTGCGGCTGCCTGTTTCATCTGAGGTAAACCGGGAATAGGTATTTGGCCGGTCATTTGGAATGTAATACATCCCGGACATCCCATAGCACATGTTCCTTTACTGCTCTCCGTTAAAGGATAGGAACTGCCGTTAATGCTGATACCGTCGTAATAATCCGTCCATTGCGTTACAGTGGGGGTACAAGGTTTGGGCATTATAGGATTTATTTTACATACTCCGAATCCAGGCGGATTGAAAACGTTACCAAGTGTCAGGGTCGTTGCCGTAAGTTTCCCATTCATATACACCCCTTTATTATCAGTCACCTTCAGTATCCCGGGCGCTGCACCGAACTTGCACATGCATATAGCTGTTTGTACCACATATTGTTTTCCCATATTTCGTTTATTTTTGGTCGGTCTGTTCGATTTGTACTCGTTTTGTATAATAACCTTCCCGTGCAATTTCAATCCTACATAAAAACACTATTTTTAAAGGAAGCCCTTTATCGGAATAAATGAGAAATAGGGTTCCGCTGATGGAAGTTATATCGTTTACATTTCCAGATGAAGATTTGTAGCGATATTGCCGGCTAACAGTGTCTTCCAACTCAAAATCAATGTTGATCGGTGTGTTTCCGCGTGGAAAGTTATACTCTGTTATTTTTTGTCGGGGAGCTCCTTCTTCCATAAAAAACAGTTGTACAAAACTGTTCCGGATAAATGCCTTTGTAAAAGATTCTTCTGTATCGGTATTCTTGGAAGTCATATTCAAATAACGTTCCACCCAATAGGCGTTTTTATGAGTTGAAAGTATGCTTTTACATTCTTCTCGCCATCGCTTCTTGATTTCTATGAAATTTTTAATCCGTTTTAATCGGCCTGTTTTCAATATATTCAGTTCAACAGGATACAGGGAATGGCCTAATCGTGACATAATCAGGTCGAAATCCTTTAAAGGATTTTTGTTTATCGTTTCCTCTATTGAGCCATGCAAAGTAAAGTTCAGACCTTCTACCAAATTAGGCAAAGCTGTTACCAGTTCCGTTTTCGTATAAACGCACCTAACGCCGGAAGGTTGAATTACTTCCGAAGTAAAATTGTATGTTGCCTTTATTTGCTTGAACTTATACATAATTATCCCGGATAGATTGTTCTTTGATTATCGTTGGTGGCACTATGTATTCCTCCTGATTTAAAAGCTGACAAGTGGATAAAGCGGGCTCTGATTTTATTTACCAGTTCTTGGTCTTCCTTTGAGCCAATACCCTTGAAGCCACGGGCTTGGATTTGATATAGACCCTTGCCTGATTTGGAAAGTTCAACTATACGACTTTTAAGTTTGATAAGGTCTGTATAAATGGGGTTAATCTCACAGAGGTCTTTCAAAATTTGGCTTTGAAACACTACGCCTTTTTCTGTTGCATGATCATACATTACTTGAAGGGGTATGCGGGCGTAATCGTTTTGTACTCCTCTGTTTTGAGGGGTTGTTGATTTTACACTTCCATCAGCCATGAATACCGGACGATCTACAAACCAATTCGAAGGTAGCCAATTCTCATCATAAAGTTCTTTCAATGACTTATATCCTCTGCAACGGCGATGGCCAGTGCTATGCACTCCATTCATATAAATATTTTCTGCTTCATTAGGTGGATAGCCACCTCCAATATCAGAATGGGCACCAGGCAAAACTATTTCCATGCCGCTGCTACCTGCTGACTGGATGTTTGTCAATGCAAAATTTTTCCGGTACTCATCGGCCGCCGCTAATTGTACAACCTGTTTTACTTCTTTCGGAATAGTAAGGGCCAGTTCTTCTACGTCGTTACTGAAATCAGGCGACAGACTAAATCCATTATTATAAGATGATACAGTATCGAATAATCCCATAAAACGCACCTCGAATTTTACATTCGCCAGTTTTGGATGAGTCAGGTGAGCTTTTAAACAGACTTTTTTCTTTTCATTGATTGAGCCGACGTTTTTTATTAAACGGCTTGCAAAGCTTCTTGCAGCGGCAGCTCCGCGGCTGAAGCCAAAAACGTCAATAAAAAGAGTTCTGATGGTAGCAGGTTTACATTCTTTTTGCATTAGCAACTGATTAACTTTGGCGGCAATAAGTTTACAACCCCGTTCTATTTTTGCATTGATTCCATTTGAACCGTAACCAAAACCGCTTCCTTGAATAGTGTCGTCTTTCTTTTGGGAAGAAGTTAAGCCTTCTTCGTCTTTTGATTTTGATGAGTTATTTCCTATAGGAGATACGGTACCGATTCCTTCGACATATACCTTTGCTATTAATGGTGGATTTTTTGAATCGTAGCCGTTCCACATAGTGGCTACATTTGTATAAGAACTTCTATAACTGTCATCAATTTCTTTTCCTCCTTTGTGAGTATAATCAATGTTGTATTTATTATTTTTCGTACCGTCAAAGAAAACTCCGATGGTAAGGTCGATTGTGTCGTTACTACGGTTATTTACAGTTTCTTCAGGTAGGTCATTCTCGCATTCCCTGTTTGCATAATCGTTCATAATCTATCCTCCTATATATTTTTTGGCTTCCTCACCACGATAGTTATCATAAAAAATATAACCCTTATCATCTTCAGGTCTATGTCTGAATACATGAATCTGAGTTTCTTCAAACTTATATTCTTTGTTTCCTACTTTCAAAAAAATATCGAACCAATTGTTATATTTACTTACCCGGATTATAAACTCACCCTGCTGTTCACGATTTTTGCCATAAGCTATACCGAACAATCTTACTAC
>JAJBTS010000274.1:1515-2997 GCA_020860885.1 Bacteroidales bacterium | reverse complement strand
TATTTACTTTGATAGTATGTTTAGCTAGTATTAATCTTTCCTTATTTGCCCAACAGGGTGAGGATTCAGGAAGAAGAGAACGTTTTGAAAGATTCCAAAAAGAAAGAACGGAATTTATTACTAAGAAAATGCAACTAACAGAGGAGGAAAATAAGCTGTTTTGGCCTTTGTGCAATGAACTTCAAATGAAAAAATTTGAAGCTAATAAAGTTTTGAGGGAAGAAATGTACAAGTTGCGTAAAGCCCAGCGTGAAAATACAAAAATCAGTGATGCCGACTATAGGAAGATAATTGAACTCGGAACTGAGATAAAGTTAAAAGAAGCTCAGTTGGAAAAAGAGTATTATACTAAATTTCTTCAGATAATTCCGGCAGAAAAAGTTTATCTGTACCAAAAAGCGGAACAGGAATTTGGTAGACAAATGATGGAGCAACGAAAGAAAAATTAGATTGCTTAGGAAAAAGCTTTTTAATTATGTCTTATAAGTTATACTTAACAGAATATTGACGTAATTCTTTCCTTAGTTCTTTGGCTTTACCGCCTGTATGTTTATCAAGAAGTTTCCAGAAATCCGGACCATGGTTCATTTCGACAGTATGGCAAAGTTCGTGTAATAACACATATTCAATTAGATGTTTAGGTAATAGTATTAGGTAAAAAGACAAATTAATGGTAGCTTTTGAAGAGCAGGATCCCCAGCGGGTTCTGCTCTTACTTATTTTTACTTTCCGATATTCAAATCCATGGGTTATGGCTAAACTTTTCAATTTCTCCGGTAAATAGTTTTTTGCTTGAGCCTGTAGTGTGGGTTCATCGACAGGATATACTTCCTGCTGCCTTTCTTTTAATAATTCTAGTTCCTGAATTATTTTAGTCCTGTTCCCGCGGAAAAATCTTTCGGCAAAGGAGTAATTCCCACCCCTTGGAATTGTAACATTTATTTCGTTTGACTTTATACGTATAATGTATTTCTTAGCCCTCGGATTTTGTTTAAAAATGACTTTTCCCAACTGAGGATCTTCGTAAATAAATTCTTCCATAACTCAGGGTTTATAAAGTTTTTTGATTAAGTCGGGGCGTTTTAGCTTATTCAGAGAATTTATTATCTGATTCTTATAATTTTTATTGTACCAGAAAAAATATTGTCTCTGATTGAGCTTTTCTTCTTTAGTTCGTGCGGTATAAACCGGTTTAAGAGTATAGGGATGTATGCCGGTATAGTAAATTTCGGTGGCTAAGGTCATCGGCGTAGGAGTAAAGTCCTGAACTTGTTCCAGTTGGAAATTCAAATTTTTGGTTATTAAAGCTAATTCGGCCATATCTGCTTCTGTGGAAGCCGGATGCGAACTGATAAAATAGGGGATCAGTTGTTGCTTTAAATTAAAGTCATTATTTATTTTATCAAAAATCTTTTTGAATTTATGAAATGTTTCAAAAGGAGGTTTCCGCATACATTCAAGTGTGTGAGAAGAAGTATGTTC
>JAJBTS010000274.1:0-1505 GCA_020860885.1 Bacteroidales bacterium | reverse complement strand
GAAACATGATTTTTAATTACTTTCCGGGTATATTCCATAGCTGTTTTGTTCAATTCTCCATTTTCGGAAGAATGAACCAGTAAATCGTAGCGTATTCCACTTCCAATAAATGATTTCTTTATACCCGGAATTTTATCGACAGCTTCATACAACTCGATCAGGGGCCGGTGATCCGTATTTAAGTTATTACATATTTTTGGAAAAATGCAGGATGGCTTCTTGCAGACTTCGCACATCTTAGGATTTTGCCCTTCCATACGGTACATATTTGCAGATGGTCCGCCCAAATCACTAATGTATCCTTTGAAATCCGGCATGTGAACAATATTTTTTACTTCATTCAGAATGGATTTTTCCGAACGGGAAGAAATAAACTTTCCCTGATGAGCAGAAATCGTACAAAAAGAACAGCCTCCGAAACAACCTCTGTGAAGAGTTACAGAGTGACGGATCATTTCATAAGCAGGAATCTTTTTGTCTTTATACTTCGGATGAGGCAAACGGGTATACGGCAGATCAAAACTTGCATCTAATTCTTCTGTAGTCATAGGCGGATAGGGAGGGTTTACAACAATATATTTCTCTCCTGTTTTCTGGATTAATCTTTGAGCCTGTCGCTTGTTGGATTCCTCTTCGATATGCTTAAAATTGAGCGCTTGTTTTTTTTCTTGTCTTTCAGACATTCTTCAAAGGAATAGAGGAAAATATCTTTATCTTTCTTTTGAATATCTTTTTGAAGAATTACTGTTTGTGGTATCTCTGAAAGCTCTTCGATTTTTATCCCTTTTTGTAAAGCGTAAGCGATTTCTTTAATTGCTTTTTCCCCCGCGCCATATACGAGTATATCCGCGTGGGAATGAGTTAGAATACCTGGAAGCAATTTGTCTTGCCAATAGTCGTAATGAGACAACCGCCTGAGTGAAGCTTCTATGCCTCCCACAATGACCGGTATGTCAGGATACAGTTCTTTTAAAATATTCGAATAAACAATGGTAGGATAGTCCGGGCGCATATCAATTCTTGCGTCGGGAGTATATGCATCGTCGGAGCGCAATCTTTTATTAGCGGTATATTTATTCACCATAGAATCCATAGCTCCGGCAGATACTCCGAAAAAAAGACGGGGTTTTCCCATTTTTTTAAAATCCCTTAGGTCATCGCGCCAATTCGGCTGAGGAATAATGGCGACCTTTAAACCAACGGATTCTAATGTTCGTCCGATTACAGCAGCTCCAAAAGAAGGATGATCAACATAAGCATCTCCTGTGAAAAAAATAACATCTAATTCATCCCATCCCCGTAATTCCACTTCCTTTCTTGTAGTTGGCAACCACTCTTTTCTGTCCAGATTCTCCATATATACAAAAGTAATAAAAATACACTTGCCCTTAAAATAGTAACTTATAATTTTTCTTATTTGTATTATTGTGTTAAAAGAAGTTATAGTTAAAGAGTTGAATTAAACCAAATAAAGATTTTGTTATCTAAGAAATATAATTAAAAAT
>JAJBTS010000319.1 GCA_020860885.1 Bacteroidales bacterium | reverse complement strand
CAATAAGAAAATCTTTACGCGTGAAAAATATATAAAATGTTCAGAAAATTTATTGAATTACCATTATTTTGGTAACTGCACCTTCACTTCCGTCGGAGGCTATGGCAAAAACAAGATAAATGCCTGCTTTTACTATTTCTTTATTTACATCCGTACAATCCCAGACATATTGTCCGCCTATAGAATTAGCTTCTTTTATAAGGTTACCGGCCACATCTGTTATTTTTATCGTAGAATTTTCCATTAAGCCTGTTACGGTTACTTCATTCTTTCTTAATGGATACACCGGATTAGGAAAGGCATACACATTTGAATAATCAGATTTTCCCTCGATGGCATCTCCCCTATAGGAACATAGTCCTTTATCAGTTCCGATAAAGATCTCTCCTGTTTTTTGATCGATAGCTACAGAAGTTATTTTATCCGATAAAATCAAACTGTTTTTAGTATTGTAATTTTCAACAACGAGTTCTCCTCCTGATTGGTCAACCATATATAATCCGTTTCCATCGGTTCCCATCCATTTACGGTTTCCTCCGTCAACAGCTATAGTTGTAACCTTAAGTCCATCCATAACATAATAACCGTCGCCATATTGATCTTCTCCTATCATCCTGTTACACATATTATTGCGAAATGATGATGCCGATGAAAAAGAAATAGGACCATTGTCGGTTCCAACCCACACTGTGCCATTCAAATCTTCTGCCAAACAGGAATATTCACTCGCCGTAAAAGCTCGGCCTATCTGGTCGGTAAAAGATTTTGAGAAATAAAATTCATCGTCCTGAGTATTATCAATCGTGTTATTATCATTAAAAACATATATGCCGGTCAAAGCACTTGTTCTGAATATATTCCCCCATTTCAGGTTATTTTTAGTAATAATTAGTTTATCCAGATAAGTCATAGAGACTTGAGCTCCATAAAAAGCTTTCCATGTGTTGTCATTTTTCAGCATAACTATTCCATTAGTTACCCCTATATTAGTCATAAAGAGATTATTATTTTTATCAAATACTAATTCTCCTACGCGTACATACCGACCAGGTTCCACATCTCCAGGAACCGCTGATTGTAATGCACTATTATTATAAGTATGAAGTTTTACTAATTCAAATTCAGAATCTTTTTTATTTAATTCATAAACCCCATCTCCATAACTGGAAACAAAATAACGTTCGGGAAACTTCGGATCCACAACTGCCGCGATAAGATCTTTACATGAAACCAAATTGCTACCTAACTGAGCCCGGATAGCATCCGTCATTTTACGATCGTCCAGATTAGACCATTTCCCATTTTCGCAGACCATAAAAGTTCCGGTTCTATGGTATCTGTCTCCCCATCTTTCTCCCCCGGTTATCAGCAACTTATTATCCTTAAAATTCAAATAAGACGTATAATTCCGGAGAGGACTATTTACTTTTAGTTCCGAAGTTGTAACCGTATATTCATTTGAATTCCTACTTTTTGTTATTTCAGTTAAACCGCTCTCTCTGTTTGCCAGCCAATAAGTCCCCTCTTTATTTGATGAGATATCTTTTACCGATAAAGGAATAACTGTCTTTTGTGTAAAGTCAGTATAAAAGCTTATCTTATTATTTTGAACCAAAACCAATTGATTATTTAAAAGCCGGATCTTATCCGTATTGCTATCGACCTTACGAACGGACAAATTGGAATCGATGGTCCATACCTCTCTGTCTGTTGTAGTAAATACAAGCTGGTTATTAAACAGCAACATCTGCTCAATATTTTCCTGTTTTTCAAAGTCTAGTGGAAATGCCTCCCAACTTGTTCTATCCTGGAGGTTAGACTTCGGATCTGCCTTAAGTAAACCATCGGGCGTAGACACATATAAATATCCGTTCCAGGAACAAAAAGATCTTGCCTCTATGCCCCACTTCGTAAAATCTCCTTTCACTTCTCTTTTTGACAGATCGATCATCAACGCACCGAATGTTCCGGATACATACGCAAAATTATCTATGAAGTCTATATTCCTTATTACCTTATTTTGAATTCCCTCTTTATCTTTCAGATCCACTATATTAGTAACATCGTTTTGATTATAAAAAAGATCTATGTTTGCATTCTGATAGGCAATAACCAAACATTTTAATCCGGAATGATAATTGATTGAAACAATATTGGAATCATGCAAACCGTCTTCCAATGAAAACGTCTTAACCTCATCATCTGCCGGGGAATAGATTAATAGTGAGCCATCTTCTTCCAAGGTATTATCGATCTTCAATGCACCATTATATATGGCAAATACATAATTTGAAGAAGCCTCAACCATTGTTGCATACTGATAGGCCCTATAGGTTTTCCATCTGCTATTTTGAGCTTCTGATTTCAAGCTATATACAAAAAGTAAAACCAGTAAAAATAATAATATTCTATATTTTTTCATGAAGAAAATTTTTTAGCTTTTTCACCGCTTCTGCTCTATGGCTTATTTTATTTTTAATATCCGACCCCAGTTCTGAGAAAGTTTCAGAATATCCGTCAGGAACAAATATCGGATCGTATCCAAAGCCGGTAGTTCCTCTTTTTTCCTGAATGATCTCACCCTCTACAATTCCTTCGAATAAATAGCTGGAATCTCCCTCCAATAAAGCAATAACTGTTCTAAAACGAGCGGAACGATCCTTTTTATCTTTCAGTTCATTTAATAATTTTCGCATATTATCTTCCGAACTTTTTGTATCACCCGCATAACGTGCGGAGTATACCCCGGGAGCATTATTTAAGACATACACTTCAAGTCCTGTATCATCAGAAAAACAATCGTATCCATAATTATTTTTTACATACTGTGCTTTCAAAAGGGCATTACCTTCTAATGTATCAGCCGTCTCGGGTATATCTTCCTCACAATGGATATCTTTCAAGGAAAGTATTTCATATTTATCTTGCAAGATATGCCGGACTTCCTCAAGCTTATGTTGATTATTCGTCGCAAATACTAATTGTTTTTTCATAATTTA
>JAJBTS010000296.1 GCA_020860885.1 Bacteroidales bacterium | reverse complement strand
CTTTTATAAAATTTCCGGGTAATTGTACGATGTATCTTAAATTCTCTCCATAATCTCTTTTCAGCCATATCTACGGCAATGTGACTATTCGGAGACAACTCAACGGCTACATTTGTCGGAGTAGCAACCTGATTGATAAATAAATCATCTTCTCCTGCATCTAAAAAATTAGAGGGAGCAAAACCTTTCTTTTCTTCAAAGTAAAGCTTGCTGTATGCTAAATTATGTCCGTTACCGGAATAGGGTAAATTCATCAAAGCCAGAGACGTCATCTGAAGATTACCCCAATAATAGTCATAAGAAATATACTTAGAAGGATATTTATTCAAGAAGCTGAATCCTAATACTATTTTCTTTTTATCTGTAAACCGGGCCGACATTTGGCTTATCCAATCAGAAGAAACAGGACAAGAGGCCGGTTCCGTAAATAAAAGAATATCGTATTTGGCAGCTTTAATACCCACCGTCAGAGCTAGTTTTTTCCTGCTTAAATTTTTACTTCCTGCCGGAATATAAGTATGATACAAATGAGGATATCTGGAAGCGAACCGTTTCAAAACATCTTCGGTATCATCAGTAGAAGCATCATTCACAAAGATTATTTCATATTCAGAATAATTCTGTTCTAAGATAGAAGGAAGATATGTTTCCAGATTTTGAGCTTCATTTCTGCCGGTCATAATTACAGATACAGGAGCTAAAGAAGAAGAAATAACTTCATCTTTAGCTTGCAGACTCTGATATTTATAAGGCTTAAATAAATATACCCAATAATATACAAGCTGGAAAATCAAACAAATAAGCAATACAGATAATGGTATAATATCTGCGATACTTAAATTTAAGTACTCCATTTAAATTAAATCTGAAAAATAAGCTTTCGGCAATTTTCTGCAATTATACTGAGAAGCCATAATTTCACCATAGGCACCCGCCGATCGTAAAGCGATCAGGTCTCCTCTATGTGCTTTATTTATATCGATTTGTTTCGCAAAAGTATCGGAAGATTCACAGATAGGGCCCACAATATCGTAAGTTTCTTCTTTCTCTTCGGATGTTATATTCTCTATTTTATGATGTGCTTCGTAAAATGCAGGCCGTATCAATTCCGTAAATCCAGCATCCAAAACAGCAAATTTCTTAACACTACCTTCCTTCACATACAATACTTTTGCGATCAGGTTACCACATTGACCTACAACAGATCGTCCCGGCTCAAAATGAACCTTTTGATCAGGAAGAGGTTTAAAATGTTTATTAAACACTTTGAAATACTCCTGAAAATCAGGAATAGGATTACGGTTCGGATGATCGTAATCGATACCCAATCCTCCACCAAAATTAATATGTTCGACAAACACTTTACGTTTACTTAATTGTTGCTGTAAATCATTCACACGTGCACATAAAGTTTGGAAAGGGTGTAAATCCGTTAGTTGAGAACCTATATGAAAATGTAATCCTATGAGTTGTACCGATCCGAGTTCTTCTAATCGATCCAAAACGGTGTCTATCTGGTCCAGATTGATTCCAAACTTATTTTCTTTCATCCCTGTAGTAATATGATGGTGCGTATTCGCATTTACTTCAGGATTGATACGTAAAGCAATTCTGGCTTTTCTGCCTTTAGCTTCCGCTAATTCATTGATAACTTCGAGTTCGGCCAAAGATTCTACATTAAAGCAAAAGATATCTTTATCCAACCCCAGGTTTATTTCCCAATCGGCTTTTCCCACACCTGCAAATACAATCTTATCGGTTGGAAAGCCTGCATTTAATGCGGCCATGATTTCTCCTCCGCTCACGCAATCTGCACCTAATCCATTCTCTCTGATAATAGAAAGGATACGGGGATTTGCATTTGCTTTTATTGCATAATGAACTTGATAGTTGTATTTATTTGCCTCCGATGCAACAATATCTAATGTTTTTCTTAATAAATCAGTATCGTAATAATAAAAAGGAGTTTCAAGTCCTTTCAGTTTTTCGATTGGGAAATTGCCTTTCATCTTTTATTATTTATGTTTTTAATTTCAATTATTGAACAAATTATCACTTAAAGCGTTCAATGCTCTTTTTTTATCTTCCGTTTTGATCAGGAAAGAAATATTATAGTTACTTCCTCCGTAGGAAATCATTCGTACAGGAATTTCTTTTAATGCGTTTACCGCTTTTGATTCAAAGCCTACATTATCCCATTCCAAATCTCCTACGACGCACACAATAGTTATGTCTTTATCAACAGTAACGGTTCCGTATTTTTTCAGGTCATCCATAATATCGGAAAGGTATTTCTCTTTATCGATAGTAACCGATACTCCCACTTCAGAAGTGACAATCATATCAATAGAAGTTTGATAGCTTTCAAATATCTCAAAAACTTTTCTTAAAAAGCCATGAGCCAAGAGCATGCGACCTGATTTTATTTTGATTGCGGTTATTCCGTCTTTAGCGGCAACAGCTTTTATTTTACCTTTTTCCAGTTTATTGGAAATTAATGTACCGGGAGCATCCGGCTGCATGGTATTCAACAACCGTACAGGTATATTATTTAATTTAGCAGGCAAAATACATGTCGGATGTAATATTTTAGCTCCAAAATAAGCCAATTCGGCTGCTTCTTCAAATTGCAGATGTCTTACCGGAGAAGTATTTTCAACATATCGCGGATCATTATTTTGCATTCCATCAATATCGGTCCATATCTGAATCTCTTCAGCCTGTACTGCAGCGCCTATTAATGAAGCGCTAAAATCACTCCCTCCCCTTTCCAAATTATCTATTTCTCCATAAGCATTTCTGCAAATATAGCCTTGTGTTACATATATTTCCGCATCAGGAAACATATCCAATTGTTTTTGGAGTTTTTCTTTGATGTATACCGGATCCGGTTCTGAATTTTTATCCGTGCGCATGAATTCCAGAGCATCCAGCAAAACTACATTTAAGTTTTGTTCCTTCATTAATAAATACATTAATGTGGAAGAAAGCAATTCTCCCTGTGCTAAGAT
>JAJBTS010000044.1 GCA_020860885.1 Bacteroidales bacterium | reverse complement strand
GTTTAATATCAACCTGAGAGATATTCCTATAGGTATGCTTTCCTATTTTTCTACCGTCTATTCCGGAAATTACAACCGATTGTATAGGATCGTTTTTATCGGACGTAATATATATAAATTCATCATTTACCGAAACCTCAATTTTATTTCTATTTTCAAGATCTGAAAGAGAATTAAAATTCCTTTTTATGCAGAAACGGTTATTTACTTCCTGATTCGTACGTTTAAAAGGATAAACAACTTTCTCTTTATTTACAAAAGAAATATGGGTATTTGTTTCCCTATCATATAAATACCACTCATCTTTCAACCTAAAGGACGATAAATTATCTATTATTAAATGAATATCATTATTTTCCGAAGCTATTATTCCTATTTCAATCTCATTTTCGTTATTTAAACTATTGACATCCAGAAACTTGTCATCCGAGACAGTAAAAATATGCGCAGGCTCCTTCGTTTGTTCATTAATCATTTTCCGGGAACTTCTTCTGGCGGCTGCGGAAGATTCCTCCTTTTCCGGAAAATATACAACCGCTTTGGAAAGTGTTTTTGCATTTTCTTCCAGCCGGATGAATAGGATGTCTTCTGAATTATCCCTTTCTCCAGAATTCTTTGTTTTTAGACGGCTCATAAACTTATTGAAAATAAGGGGCTGACCTGCATAATTTTCTCTTGTTGTTACAATAAAGGATTGCATAGGTTGAATAGAATAAAGACCAATGGATTCATTCGTTGAAACATACTTATTTATCATCCCGTTATGATCTTCATCAATTCCCAGCACAGTTTCATAATCTCCATCAGAATTCAACAACTTAAATTCAGGTAAAATAGATTGGTAATTGTATAAATAAAACATTTCGAAATCAAAATGGCTCATAAAAGGATTACCGATCACTACGGGAGCTTCTCCGTCTGAAACAGGCAAATCTCTTTTAAAAAGTATATCTCCTTCCGGAACAACACATTCTTCATTCCTAATACTTTCATAAATAAAACGATTGGAAAAGTCTCGACCATCTTCCGGTATATACTCTATCCGGTCGGAAGTTTCCTTTATTATCTCATCATAGAACTGAAAAGAATATCTGGAATCAGGGAACTTATAAACAACTTTATCAAGAGTTGTCTCAGAGGAGAAATCTGCACCATTTTCAGTTATTTGAGTATAATACAAATTTCCTACACGCAGGTTATAACCCTGTCCGGCATTCAATAAAACATTCGTATTATTAAAAGAGTGAGTCCAATCTGTAGAATAAAAACCGGTCTGAGGATTCTTAACATTATGCATTTGCAGTTCAGACAATGGATTGAGTCGATCAAACATAAAATCTCCGGAGTACATATTTTTTAATGGAGGACTCATATTATACCATTGCAGGGTGTTAATCTCCCACTCTATCTGAGCAGTATTATAATCCAGGAAATAAGGATTTCCAAGTTCACTACCTTTTTCAAAAAGAATTTCTGAACATGCATTCGGCTGAAAGTTATAATCATATTCTATAAAGGGTGTTTTACCTGCTTCTGATTCCGGGGAACTCAATAATGGATAAGTGTTTTGGTCCGATTTTAATACGACATTTGTACTTTTCAGTGGAATAAAAGCTTGTTTCCCTTTCTTGTCCTTCCAGTTTATATCATAATTCCATGAAAGTTCTTCCAATCCTTCTTCCGGCTGCCAGAATACTTCCTCCGGAACGACTTTCACATTTACATTTTGAGCATAAATATTTCCTCCTGAATTTACAGAAATATCCAATTCATACTCATTTCCTGCATCAAACAAATTTTCTGCCTGAAGGTAAATCCCTTTTTCATCTACAGTTATGTTTTCCACCGCTAAAGAATCAATCTCTATTCCATTTATTTTGGTAATAATAATATTTAAACTCCTGTATTCCTTAAAGAAATGGATAGGTATAAAAACAGCTTTATTTTCAATAATGGAAGAGATTGAAGTTCTTACAGTATATGTAAATGCAGGATTGTCGTATGGATAATCAAAGAGCGGACTACCCGTTGAGTTGTATTCTCCCGGGAGAAAAGCATCCTCTTTTTCCGGAATTATATCTACCCTTTCTATGCTGATATCATCAATATCTATTTAGGAGTCTTTTCTATCAAGTGAAGTATATATATCTATATACTGATCATTATCAAAATTTTTCAGGGAGATATAAAACTGATAATCGTACCATTCGTCGGTTTTTTTGACATATAAAGCATATTCCTGATATTCATCGTTTGCCTGATTAATGACTCTTAGAGATGCGGGAGACTGGTCTATTTGTGAAGATCGCACCTTCACATTTATTTTATAGTTTACAAGTTCGTCTTCAGTATCTTTTTTATGAGAGAAAAAAGTCCGGATCGAATCGTTTTGTTTCATACGAATGAAATAATAACTATTCCTATCCGAAGGATCGTACATTAATAAAGAACCTGATGAACCCAACCTTTTAAAATTTGCAGGGAAATAATAACTATTTATTATGCATTGGGAAGAATCCGGATCCATCAGAAAAGGAGGATCCAAAGAGATGGAAGAACTTACTTTATAGGGTTCGTAATTCGTTATTAATTCCATATCATTGTTATGAAGATAATAGTCATCCGCCGGTTTGATCAGCAGAGTTGTATTTGCAGTAGTAAATGAATTATTTGTGGTTATAAAACTATTTCCGGAGCGAATCATATGGCAAGCTTTCTCTTTTACGTATTGAACCATCCGGAAATTATATTCCTGTTCTGCCGTTGTATAGATATGCGTTTTAAAAAACCTCCATTCCGGATAGTGACCCTCTCCCGGTTCTCCGACCGTTATTACATTATTGCCATTGTTGTACAACAATTTGCCTGAGCCATTTTTCACATAATACCATCCCGGCTCACCACCTTCAATAGGAATAAAATACCACTCATAATTAGAATAATTAATATCTTCCTTCTTAGGCAATACTCCGTCTGCCCGTAAGTTTCCATTTGCCGGATTTACATACAAATAGCT
>JAJBTS010000340.1 GCA_020860885.1 Bacteroidales bacterium | reverse complement strand
AGATATAATAGATGAAAATATAATTACTCCAGAATTAAAAGGAGACATTCAGTTGTCGGCAGATATTCAGGATGTTTCGGTTTTAATTTTTGGAAAAGAAAATCAACAGTATAAATATCAGAAAATGATTCACATAAACTGGCCTGAAGAAACAACGACTTCAACCAACCTTATTCTGGGAGATTACAAGTTCCTGTTTTTAAGTGCCGATGAATTGAACACGGATATTTTACCAGCTACATTATCAATGGAAACGCAAATTGAAGAAATACGGGTTTCCGCCAAAAAAGATGAATCGGATGACGAATATGTCTATCCTGTAGGAGAAATATTTATGCCCGAAACAGAAGCTTTGGCTCAAACTGTTTACGCCATACGGGGAAATGAATTAATAGAAAATAAATTGACGCACGCTGTAAGTCAAATCACTTTAAAAGTTAAAAGAGGAATATGGGACAATGAGCAATTGGTGGATTCATTGCCTTATAGTTCCGGACAAAATATATTAGATCTCATTGATAAAATTGAAATGGATATTAAATGAGTGGGTGAATATGTAAATATATCCGGGAGCAAAGGAAATAAAAACACTTTTGTAACCCTGAAATCTGCAGATGCAACACTATTTCCTACTGGCTTTGCCGGTTTTGAAGGACCATTTCTGCTTCCACCTGAAAGTGCCTCGACTTCCATTGAATTTTCACTTATACCAAAAAGCGGAAGTCCCTATCCTGTTTTGGAAAATACGCTCCCTGTTCCTCTGGAAAAAAACAAAAGGACAGAAATCACATTATGGTTAAACTCTGTTTACCAGTTTATTGAAATTACAGTTGTAACTGCTCCTATTTCAGATGAGGATGAAGGAGAAATAGGTTTGTGGCAATAATCATTAATACAGACAATCATGAAAAAAAATAATATAATAAAATTCATCTTCTTTTGCATTCTGGGAATTACCATAGTCTCATGCTCCAATGAATTAGATGAAAACAATAAAAACCAAAATATAAAGCATATAGATGCAGAAGATATACCGGTATCAGTAAAATTTAACTCAAAATCTTTACCCAACAATCTTAACTGCCAATTATTTGTTTTTTGGAAAAACTCAAATGAAAACGATTATATGTTCAAAGAGAGCATTGTGATTGAAGAAAGTAGAGACACTATTGACTTTATAAACAAAGATCTTTCTGATAAACTTTATCGCTTTTTATTTGTTGCATCCCCCGTCCTTGAAACAGAAATTGAAGTTGTTACTGATGCCGGTTTTTTTCTCTCTACCACCAATACATGGGAAGATATGATGATCCGGGCCACTAAGGATTCCATATCCCCTGAAAACTACTATGGAATCCTGGATAAAACCGGAGAGCAAATCATGAATGACGGAACTATCAACGGCGTATTGACCCGGTTGGTCGGGCAAATGGCTTTTGACTTTTTCCGTACATCTCCGACAAATATAGCCCCCATAGATATTATTTCCGGAGACGTTGCTTCAGTAGTAGACAGAATATATGAAATCGAAATATCTTATACATCTCTGACAAAAGGTATTACTTTTGATAATTCAAAGAATATAAAAAATATAGTCGAGTTCGAAAATCCCAGTATACAAAAAATACAGATTGAACTTAACGGGGATTTTAAGGTTCCTTTTCCGAACAATAATAAATATTTGGATTTGATCCCTACGGGAGAAGAGGGTGCTGTAAGGATATACGGATTATGTAGTTTACCTACTTCTTCTCTTACTTCCGTAGACATGGAAATGACTGTCAGGTATCTGGATACAACTCCAACCTGCGATAATAACGATAACAAGATACATACTTCTAATTGTTTTGATAAAAGAGAATTGACACTTACCATACCAGGTAGTTCCTTTACATCAAATATACAGGTAAAACCCAACTACTATACGGTCAATAAAGGAGGAATCTTATTTGACCGGATAATAGACCTGGGGCTTAATGGATCTCTCCTGATTTCAACAGACTGGGAATAATTAAATATATAAAAATTTAAGAAAATACATTATGAACATTAAGACAAATATTACATTACTGTTGTTTTTCCTGATAGTATTTTCCTCTTGTATTACAGAAGGAGAAGAACTATGTCCGACAGGAGAGGTTAAAGTACATTTGTTTGCAGAAAAGTTCCAGAACAAATCAAAAAATCCCTTGGACAATAGAGAAGAGAAATTTTGTGATCGTATCAGCCATTTGAGATATTATCTGTACCAGGACAAAAAGCTGGTAAGAGAAGGAATCGTTCAGGAATTTGTGGATAAAGAGTCGAATTGTTATTCTTTAGATTTCAAAGAACTGGAATACGGAACTTATGAACTGCTTATAATTGGAAATTCAAGTAAGACAGCCTTATTAGGTGATCCTGTTCAATCAGCCAATATGTATCTGGCTTACCCAGGTTGTCTGGATACAGAGGATTTTTTCACTTCGGTTTTTTCTTTTAATGTTAACACAGAAGATTTGAAGGAATATGAAGTAGGTATGTTAAGGGCCCACGGTGTAATCCGGTATTCTTTTGTAAATATGCCTCCGGAAGCAACCAAAATGCAAATTGTGATGGAAAATGTTACTGGTGAAAAATGGATTACCGGAAATTACATGAATGTTTATAAAGCATCTAACGATTATGTTATAACGGCACCTTTACGTCAGTCTCAGGAAAATAACTATGTCATGGGAACATTCCCTACGGTTGAAAATGAAAGGTCAGCTTATTCATTACATCTCTTTAGAGAGGGGGAAGACACTCCTTTTATAAGTGAAATGATAAGCGATGATGTGAATATAGAAAGAAACCAGTTAGTAGATATTACAGCTGTATTTAATGATGGAACAATAGATTTCTTTATTGAGATTAATAATGAATGGGATGGATGGAATCCCGGCGGTAGTGGAAATATTGAATAATTAAAACAATAGATAATGAAAAAGGAAATATTTATACTGATTTTATTAATTTTTTCTGCTACTATCCATGCACAGAAAGTAGCTGTAAAAAACAATTTACTGTATGATGCAACACTTACTCCCAATCTGGGAATGGAATTCGATGTAGGGAAAAAATCAACTTTAGATGTAAACGTGGGATACAATCCGTTTAATTTCAGTAACAACAAAAAATTCAAGCATTGGCTGGCTCAGCCGGAATATCGTTATTGGACCTGTGAAAGTTTCAATGGTATGTTCTTCGGACTTCATGCACATGGAGGACAATTCAATATTGCCGGTTTGAAATTACCGTTTGGAATTCTTCCTAAATGGGAAAACCGCCGTTTTGAAGGTTATTTTTATGGAGGAGGTGTTAGTTTCGGATATCAATGGATTCTTAGTAACAGATGGAATATAGAAGCCTCTTTAGGAGTCGGTTATGCCCGTATTCATTACGATGAATACGAATGTATAGAATGCGGTCCGAAATCTGGATCAGATGTTTATAATTACTTTGGTCCTACAAAGCTTACATTGTCTTTTATTTACTTTATATTTTAAAATTCAGAAATATGAAAAAGATACAATTCTATACTTGCTGTATACTATTATTCATTTCCGGTTTACATGTTCAGGGACAAGACTCCATGAGAAACCAAATACGGATTGACCAAAAAGAAGTTATGCGGGAAAATGACAGTATAAAAATATTGATGAATCTTTATGTCAATAAGCTGGATATGGGTTCACAGGATATGATTTCATTCATCCCTATTCTTAAATCGGCAGACCGGACATTTACCAGAACATTTCCTCCGGTAATCATTACTGGAAATAAGAGGGAAAAAGCAATTAACAGAGCTATAAACTTTGATGATTTCAAATTTGAAGAATCTCCGTATTCTGTTACAAAATATAATAACAACCAGGAACAAGTTATTCCTTTGGAGATAAAAACCAACTATGAAGACTGGATGTTTGATGCTGATTTAGACATGATTGAAAAAAAGAACGGATGTAATTGTGATCTATTAATGGAAGATCAGTTTAATGTTATCAGTCCTTTGTTTCATGCTCCACGATTTAGACTTACTTACATAACACCCCAGGTAGATTCAGTCAAGCGAATCAGTGAGACTCACGCAGCAAGACTTAATTTCGAGGTAAATAAATTCAAATTATTGCATGATTATAAAAACAATGCTCAGATCTTAATGGAAGTGGATAAAATTATCCGGGAAATCCAGAACGACTCCAACCTGACCGTAACCAATTTTGCTATTGTCGGGTACGCTTCACCCGAAGGTAATCCGGAGAGCAATATGAAATTGTCGGAAAACAGGGCATACGCTTTCGTAAATTATCTTCAGGAAAGATATAACATCCCACCCTCTTCTATAAAAATAGACTGGAAAGGTGAAGATTGGGAAGGATTACGAAAAGTAGTTGCTGAATCAGACATAACTGATAAAAATCAAATCATTGAGATACTAGGAGAAGATAATGTTTTCCAGAGGAAAAGAAGGCTCGAACAGTTTAACAGTGGACAAACGTACAGGATGCTTTTAAGAGATTATTATCCTCCATTACGTAGAAATGAATATACTATTTCTTACATAGCTCGTAATTTTACTATTGAAGAATCGAGAGAATTGATCAAAACCAAACCCCATCATCTGAGTCAGAATGAGATGTTCCGTTTGGCTAATTCTTATCCGAAAAATAGTAAAGAGTTTAAGGAAGTATTTGACATTATTTCACGTGTATATCCAAACAATCCGGTAACCGAATTAAATGCGGCAACGTACGATCTGGAAAATGGAGACAATAATAAAGCTATTGAAAAGCTATTGAAAGTAAATTCTCCTGAAGCATGGAACAATTTAGGGATAGCTTACTCCAATCTTAGAGATTACAAAAAAGCTGAAGAGTTTTTCAGACGAGCTGCAAATGCAGGTTTGGAAGATGCTAAATACAATCAGACCCAATTAACCCAGATATATTATACTTCTTATTAATTGTTTTAGGTTAGATAATTTCGGGCCGAGTAATTTTTTCTTAAAAATGAAAGGCCCGTTTTTGTTGGCCCAAAAAGAACTTTCTGCCCCTAAATCCCCTAAAGGGGACTTCTTAAACAATTGAATATCAATAGCCCCCTTTAGGGGGTGTAGGGGCCAGACGATGAGATTATTTACTTTTTGGACATCCTCATTTTTATAATAAAGGAATCTTAATATCTATCTTTCTTCATGAGGTTTGAAATTCAGATCACTTCTATTTCTTTGGTTCGAATCCAGCCTATATTTCCATCAGCCGTTTCAATTTCACTCCATTCTCCTAATTTACTTTTTACGTCCACTTTAGTACCTTCGTGAAGAATAAATAAATCCGTACCGCTGTTATCCGGTGAACTTTTGATGGTAGTCGTCGCCGAAAAAATAATTGCAGTATTTCTTTCTGTCAGCTTTTTTTTCTGATTATAAGCAAATACATTCGTAAATATACAGATTACAATTAATGCAAGACCTGAAAAGAATCCGATTTTTTTCAATGTGATTTTCCGCGAGAAGAAAAATAGAAAGAGGCATGTAATCAACAATATAAAAGAAGCAATGGCTATATAACTCCACTGATCCGTGCTTCTAAGATTTCTCAGATCGTTCAGCCATTCTGTGAGAAAGAATGTTCCTACAGGCTCTATCTTATCTACGGTTTTCAATTTAGCGATTTCCAGATTGAACCGGGTATCTTTATTTCCCGGATCCAGTAAAAGAGCCCGTTCATAAGAAAGAATAGCAGGAGCTATCTGATTCAACCGGTAATAAGTATTTCCAAGATTGTAATACACTGTAGCTGACTCACCATTCTGATTGATAGCATCTTTATATAATTGAGCCGCTTTTTCGTAATCACCGGATGAATATGCGTTATTCGCCTGATCCACTACAGATTGAGCATTTATACTGCATATCCCAAACAACGAAAATAAAAGAATAATTATTTTTTTCATATCTTATCGTCTGACTTGTTTTAATTATTTTTTAATCGAGCTTTCCATTTTATCAATCGCTTCAACGGTCTGATTATAAAGTTCATCCATAGCGCCATGGGATTGAGAGGGAGAAAAGCGGGCAAATTCCGCCGTATTAAGAATAAACATGAACTGGTTAATCAGCGTATCCTCCACCCCATATTTCTGCAATTCATTTTCTACATTGTCTTTTGTCAGGTTAGATACCGGAATATTCAATTTATCACTTAAATAACCCCAAACTGCTTTTAAAGTTTCATCATAAAAAGATTCCCTTTTATCTTCCTTCAAATATTTATTTGCCAATTTAAGTCTCTTTGAAGCTACTTTATTGGCTTTCTTAGTTCGTACCAAAGCAATATCCGAATTCTCTTTTACCTGCTTTCTGTACATAATAAATAATACAATAAATATTAGAGCCGGAACAATATACCAGAACCAGTAAAGTACAGAACCGAAAAAGTAATCACCTTTATGGAATCTGGCCCCATCCGTACGAATATGTCTTATATCTTTTCCTAAGAAACGAACATCTTCTTTATTGGCTCCGGATATAATAGGAGCTGTCGTTTCGCCCCCTACTCCCGGTTCAACATGAAGACGATATTCTTCTGTAGATAATGTTTTATAAGTTTTACTTTTCAGATCGAAATAAGTAAATTCTGTTTTAGGAATAGTAAAATCACCAGCATAACGAGGAACAGCATAATATTCAATTGTTTTTGTTCCTGTTACTCCGGACGCATTTACACGGGTAGAAACATCTACTTTGGGATCGTAAATTTCAAAGTCGTTAGGAAATACAATTTCCGGGTTCTTTACCATCTTTATATTTCCGTTACCCGACAATGTCACTTTTATGGTAACAGGTTCATTCGCTTTTAATTCGGTTGTACTAATAGACGATGTCATTTTATAATCACCTACTGCTCCATTGAAAGAAGAAGGTTTGCCAGAAGGTAAAGGCTTAACATCTATAGTAACAGCCGAAGAAGTTACAGGTTTTCTCACATTGGTGTAAGTATCAAAAAAATCATCAAAAAAACTTCTGGATCTTTGATTTTGATTTCTCACTCTCACATTCAAGTCAAATTTCCCCTGGCCAATGGTTATTTTCCCGGATCTTTGAGGATAAAGATAGGTCTGTTTAAGGATGATGGTACGATAATTACGCCCCTGGTAATTTTCGAGATTCAACTGCTGATTAGTAGGCAAATCAACTTCCTGAGCTATAAATCCCTCGAATTCAGGGAACTTGGCATCATTAAATCCTGTTACATCTACCAGGCTATAGAGTTTAAAGGTAACCAGAAAGCCTTCGTTTTCATATACAGAAGATTTGGATACATGCATTCGGACAAATACATCTTCATTTCCAAGCTCGGCCGAAGAAGTTCCCCGCTGCGCCTCTTCTGAAGCCCTCTGATTTGCATTTGCCGCAGTTGAAGCCTGATCGGGAGGTAAAACTTTAACTTCTAATTCGTTGGATTTATATTCGCTGTTCCCGACCTTAATAGTAGCCGGAGGAATCTTAAAATCGCCCTCTTTTTCAGCCAGAATGGTGTAAGTATAAGTTAAATTCAATTGAGTCGAAGCATTTCCGTTAACTATATGGGTAGATTGGGTTTGGCCGGAAAGAGTGGGTCCGAATAGTATCTTGAGTCCATCGGTTTCCGGAAGACGAATATCTTTTCCGCGGTCGCCGGTAGTAGTTACTGTATAATTCACCCTGAATTGTTCATTCACTACCACTGCTCTGGGACCCGACCCTTTAAAGGTCACACTTTGGGAAAATCCATAAAATAGAGTAGTTATGCTTAATAAAAATAGAAAAATCAGTCTTTTCATCTTTTACCAGTTTTTATCTGTCTTTCTTTGTTTCTGTTGTTTCATCTGTTCCGCTTTCACTTTTTCCTGAGTATCTTTCTCGTCCTGCATCAACGCTTCCAAAATCTGATCAGCGTTTTCTTTGCTCATCTCGTTTGGGTTTTGTTGTTGCTGTTGCTCCTGTTGTTCTTGTTGTTCCTGTTCTTTATTGTCTTGTTCCTGCTGTTGATCTTTATTCTGATCCTGCTGCTGGTCTTTCTGTTGTTCCTGTTCCTGCTCTTGTTGCTGTTGCTGTTGATCCTCGTTCTGTTCTTCATTTTGTTGATCTTCCAACAGCTTTTGAGCTAAAGCCAGATTATACCTTGCCTCATCATCTTCAGGTTTATTTCTTAAAGCATTTTTATAGGCTTCTATGCTTTTAGCGTAATCTCCGGCCTGCATAAAAACATTCCCTGTATTGTGCCATGCCATAGACAATTTATCTTTATCTGTTTCATTATTGACAACCGATTGATATTGTTCCAAAGCCTCCTGCAACTTTTCCTGCTTATACAATGCATTTCCTAAATTATACGCAGCATCGTTCGAACGGGCATTAGATTCCAGAGCCCTTCTGTAATCGATCTCTGCATCAGTATAATTTTCCTGTTTATATTCTTTATTCCCTTCTCTGATATCTTTGCGCACTTGTTTTTGTGCCATCGAGATGGAAGCACATCCTACCAACAAAGTTACTATTAAAAATATACGTTTCATGAGAATAATTTTATTTTACTTAATATTCTGTTTTTTCTGTCCAGCATAAAGAACTCCATTAACAATAAAAAAAGAAGTATCGAAGCCGGAATATAATATTTTTCATCATAAGTAGAGTATACTTTGCTTTCAACTTCAGACTTTGTCATTTTGTCCAGTTCTCCCTGTAATGCTTTCAAAGCGTTATTAGTATTATCCGTCCTTGCATACATGCCCTCTCCTGCCGCTGCTATTTCCTGGCACATCGCTTCATTCAACTTTGTCAAAACCATATTACCTTCATTGTCTTTCATATACCCATTGCCTGTTGGTATCGGCCCCCCCTGAAGAGAACCTATGCCTAATACATTCACTATTATTCCTTTCTTAGCAGCTTCTTCAGCGGCTCCGACAGCATTGTCCTCATGATTTTCTCCATCCGTTATCAGAATAATTGTTTTTTCCGAATTCTCATTCGGAGAAAAAGAACGAAGAGCCAGGTTAATTGCAGATCCTATCGCTGTACCCTGAGTAGGAACCATAGATGGATTGATAGAAGATAAAAACATTTTAGCAGAAACATAGTCCGATGTAATGGGTAATTGTATAAAAGCATCTCCTGCAAACACAATTAAGCCGATTTTATCGTTTTCCAGATTATCCACCAATCGGGATAGTGTCTGTTTTGCTTTGTCCAAACGGGTTGGAGTAACATCGGTCGATAACATCGAGTTAGAAACATCCAGACAAACCATAACTTCAATACCCTGCTTTTTTACTGTTTCTAATTTAGAACCAAACTGAGGTCCTGCAATAGTAAAAATAAATAAGGCTGCACAAAAAAACAAGATCCAAAATTTAATGTATTGTTTCTTTAAGGCTACATCCGGCATTAATAACTTAAGCAATTTCATATCTCCAAAGTTTTTCAATGCCTTCTTCTTGTTGCGCATATATAAAATAAATACGATCAACAAGACAGGTAGTATAAAAAAGAAGTATAAATATTCGGGATGTTCAAATCTAAACATAATCATTATTATTTTTATTCCTCATTGCTATAAATAATCACAAACCAAAGTTCGTTACCAGCCTTAAGGTATATTTTTTAAAACTGTATATCTTACCAGAAACTCCAGACCGAAAAGGAGAAAAGCCAATAAGACAAATTTTAAGTACTCCTCTTGCCTTTTACTATATTCCTGAACGCTCATTTTTGTTTTTTCCAACTGGTCAATTTCCTCATAGATCTCTTTCAAAGCAGCATTATTCGTTGCACGGAAATAGAGTCCTCCTGTAATTTGCGCAATACGTGTCAATGTAGGTTCATCTATATCCACTTGTACATTCTGGTATACGATTCCACCGGAAGGAGTACGGAAAGGATAAGGAGCTTCGCCTCTGGTTCCGACTCCAATTGTATAAACACGAATATTGTATGCTTTAGCTATTTCGGCAGCTGTTACGGGTGCAATTTGTCCTCTGTTATTAGTACCATCCGTAAGTAATATGATCACTTTTGATTTTGCATCACTATCCCTCAGCCGGGAAACGGATGTTGCTAATCCATGACCAATGGCAGTACCATCCGTGATTATACCTGTCCGAATATCCTTGAGTAAATTCAACAAAACGGTATGATCGGTTGTTAACGGACACTGGGTGAAACTTTCTTCCGCAAAAACGACCAACCCAATATTGTCTGTGGGGCGACCGTTAATAAAAGAGGCTGCAACATCTTTCGCCGCTTCCAGGCGATTCGGCTTCAGGTCCTCTGCTAACATAGAAGAAGAAATATCGACTGTCAGCACAATATCAATTCCTTCGGTAGTCGTCTGATTCCAACTATTTGTTGTCTGAGGGCGAGCCAGAGCAATAATAAGAAAGATTACCGCCAGCATACGTAGTAAGAAAGGCAGATGTCTTAAATATATTTTATAAGTTTTAGGCGCTTTTAAGAATCCTTCCGATGAGGACAGACGAATATTTGTCTGTGCATTTTTCTGTTTCCAGATATACCAGGCAATCATCGGAATCAATAAAAGCAACAATAAAAAACAATACGGATGTGCAAAAATCATAGTTTGTAAATTAAGAAAGTTAATGAATGAAAACGATACCTATCTGAGCTATTATTCCTTAGCTTCTTCTTTGTTCTTATCATCTTCATTATCTTCTTTGTTCTCTATCAGTTCATCTTTTTTCGTACCATTAACAAAAAGATAGGCATTCATCATACTCAATTCATTTTCTTCCGGTAACGGATGGTATTTAGCGAATTTTACCAAATCAGCCTGAAGCAGTAATTGTTTTAATTTATCAAATACAAAATCAACATCACTTACACCTCTTACAATCCGTAAAATCTGGTCGGAAGTCATCTCCATTGCATAAATATTAAAACGTCCTTCTATGTATTTACGTATGGTATCAGATATAGCAGAATGATATTCTTTTTCTTTTCCGTGCTGCCACAATTTCTGCTGTTTGATTTCGTCCAGAGCCTGGATAGCCAGTATATGAGGAGGCAGAATTATCTTTTCTTCTTTTTTGAATGAGAGGATGGGCTTTTGCTTTTTTCTCCTTAAAATGATGAAAATGATGATCAAAGCCACAATACATGCCGCAAGGATATAGAACAAAATATTCATATAATCGGCTAAAACAAACGGAGGTTTAACCACATCTTTAATATCATAGATATTTTTACTTGCCGTATCCACAGGAACAGTAGCCACTTTTAAAGCCAGATCATTGGAGTAGAATGTATCCTGAGCTGCAATTACCTCAAACGGAGGTATCAGGTAAAGCGCCGAATCAAAAGATGTAATATGATAATCGTATTTTATCTGTATCCGGTTATTTCCGATATCCGTGGTATCAGGCGCTGATATATTCAGGACTTCAATTCCGGCAACCAATGTATCCCGGATAATAGGAATTTGTAAATTACTATTTTTATCCGCAGCTATTTCCAGATGAATAACCGTTTGTTGTCCTATCAGTATCTGTGTCGAATCTATTTTTGCCTTAATTACAGGTTGCTGAGCATAGATTGCTAATGTGGTGAAAAAACAAAAAAATGAAATAAGTACCCTTTTTAGTCTGTTTTTTTTCATTATCAAATCAGCTTCGTTTGTTAAATAAATTAATCAACGCTTTCACATAATCTTCATCGGTACGAACGGAAACAGAATCTACCCGACTTCTCTTAAAAGCATTATACATAGTATCCTGACGTTTATCCCACCATTCTTTATAGGCCATTCGTACCCGGAAAGAAGATGTATCGATCCATTCTTCTTTATTGGATTCCGCATCTTTTATCTTCATCAAACCCACATTGGGAATTTCGGTCTCCCTTTCATCATATACCTGAATAGCTACCATATCGTGTTTACGGTTAGCAATGGTTAAAGCATGCTGATAAGGATGAGGATCTATAAAATCTGAAATAATAAACGCCGTACAACGTTTCTTGATAGCGTTTGTCAGATATTGCAATACCTGAGAGATATTGGTTTTAATATCTTTAGGCTCAAAGTCGATCAATTCCCGGATAATATACAAGATATGTTTTTTTCCTTTTTGCGGGGGAATAAACTTTTCTATTTTATCGGAAAAAAAGACCACCCCTATCTTGTCGTTGTTTTGAATAGCAGAAAAAGCAAGAGTAGCTGCAATCTCGGCTATAAGGTCTTTCTTCATGGCAGAATGTGTACCAAAATCCTTACTTCCTGAAACATCGATCAGTAACATTACTGTCAATTCGCGCTCTTCTTCAAAAACCTTTATGTAGGGTTTGGAATAACGGGCCGTAACGTTCCAGTCAATATCCCTCGTATCATCTCCGAACTGATATTCCCTCACTTCAGAAAACGCCATACCTCTACCCTTGAAAGCCGAATGATATTGACCAGCAAATATATTACGAGATAAACCTCTTGTTTTTATCTCTATATGTCGTACTTTCTTTAACAGTTCATTTGTTTCCACCTCGATAAATTTAAGAAATAAAAAAAGCATAAAATGAAGGTATGAATTTGAATGATTCCTTCATTTCTTATTTCATTTATATATTTAGGGCACTTCTACTTTATTCAAAATCTCGCTGATTATTTCTTCCGGCGTAAGATTATTAGCCTCTGCTTCATAGCTCAATCCGATGCGATGTCTCATAACATCAAAACACACGGCGCGAACATCTTCCGGAATCACATATCCTCTTCTTTTAATGAAAGCATATGCACGGGCAGCTAAAGCTAAATTTATGGAAGCACGGGGAGAAGCACCAAAAGAAATCATTTCTTTGAGATTAGCTAATCCGTGTTCTTCCGGGAAACGGGTAGCAAAAATAATATCCACAATATACTTCTCTATTTTTTCATCCAGATACACCTCGCGCACAATTTTACGGGCTTCCAGAATTTCTTCTTTTTTAAGTACCGGAGTTATACGAATAGGTTCACCACTGATATTCTGACGGATAATAAGTTTCTCCTCCTCTTTCTTAGGATAGTTAATGATCACTTTCAGCATAAAACGGTCCACCTGCGCTTCGGGCAACGGATAAGTTCCTTCCTGTTCAATAGGGTTTTGGGTCGCCATTACCAAAAAAGGCTCAGGCAATTTATAAGTATTTTCCCCGATAGTAACCTGTCTTTCCTGCATTCCTTCCAGTAAAGCACTCTGTACTTTTGCCGGAGCACGGTTGATTTCATCCGCCAGGATAAAATTAGCAAAGATAGGACCCTTCTTCACTTGAAATTCTTCTTTTTTCTGACTGTAGATCATGGTACCGATTACATCGGCAGGTAATAAATCCGGAGTAAACTGTATACGGCTGTATTTAGCATCGATTAAAGATGCCATTGTTTTAATTGCTAACGTTTTTGCTAATCCGGGAACTCCTTCCAAAAGGATATGACCATCGGATAACAAGCCAATCAGCAAGGATTCAACCAAATGCTTCTGACCGACTATTACCTGATCCATCCCTTTGATAATCATACTGACAAATGCACTGTTATTCTCAATCTTATCGTTTAACTCTCGAATATCAACTGTTTGACTCATATGTAAATGTTTTTAATGTATTGATTTCAAAATTGATTGCTCTGATGTGTTAATTTACAAATAGGACAGGAAATACGACGATTCTGAGTGTTTGGCTATTTTTGCAATCTTGCATTGTTAGCTCTCCTGGTATTTCCGTATGCAAAAATAAAAATGTTAAATTCTTATTGAAACTATTACGAGTTAAAAATGATTAATAATTTTTATCAGTATTAAAAATCACTTTTTATATTTTTCTGCCAGTTTCTCTGCCCTGTGTACAGACTCTTCATTTTCCTTGTCTATACCATATTTTGAAGGTTCCGGTATTACTATGTTTGTACCAGCCATAACATTATTAGGATCTTTGATCAGTTCTTTATTTTCTTCATACAAATAGACCCAGAAAGATTTATGTCCGTATTCTTCCTGCGAAATTAAAGTTAATCTTTCCCCGGGAGCTACAATCCTCTTTTTTACCTTACCCGGTACCATACCGGATGCCGGCTGAAGCGGGGGGGGGATGAAAGAATAGAAGAAGAAGGTATTTCTTCTGTTATAGCTGCTTTCGGAATAACAGTATCTTTCCGGGATGGGAAAGAACTATCCGTAATGGTTGTTTCCGTTAGAATTTCTTTTCGGGAAAGAGTACTTCCACTGATATAATTATTTTCTTTTGGCAGGCTTATTAAGTCAGTTTTCGGACCCTCTGTGAAAAACAGATCTGTCCAATTATTAGTATCTTTTTCAATACACAGAAGAAATAACCCGATCAATGAAAAAACAATCAGGACCGGTATCGTCCAAAACCATTTATAAGATGTTCTTCTACCGGGGTCTTTAAATATAGGAGTATTATCAAACTGTGATTTATTTTGAGTCTCTCCTGTTTCTGATACGATTTCCGGCGTTTGCTCTTCAACGATCTCCTGTTCCTCTATTTCGACTATTGTTTCTTGTGCTTCCCCGGCTATATCATTTATTTTTATGTGATCTTCCTCACTTCGAGCTACAATGAATTCCTCTTCTTCAGTTTCCGGATAAGGTTTAACTTCATTATCCGATGCATTTTCTTCAACTTCTACAGGCTCAAAAAGAGCAAACGGTTCATTGATCTTTTTGGCTAATTGGCTATCAGGAGTGTAACTAACTTTATTATGGGCAGGAATCAAGACTCTGGTTCCGTTGTTTACATCCACACTTTCACGGTCAAGGACAAGAGAAAGTTTAAAAGTTCCTATTTTTTTTACTTTTGCGATTTTATCTTCGAGAAGAGCTTCGGTTATCTGATTAAAGTATTCCCTTAAAAAAATCTCCGCATCTTTTTTGTTGATACCGGATTTCTCAGCCAACAGAGAGATCAGTTCCTGCATATTCAATTTCTCACTCATGGCTCGAGTTTTTTACTTTTTCTTTTAAGGTACTTGAAGCTTTAAATTTCACGACCAATTTGGGTGGGATCAACAATCTTTTTCCGGAAACCGGATTCACACTAATTCTCTCATTTCGTTTCTTAACTTCCAATACGCCCAGATTCCCCAAAGAAACAGTTTTCCCCTCCTCCAGTGCAGAGACTATTATTTCTGCGGTATCATCCAGCCTTTTCGTTATCTCTGTTTTAGATAATTGAAGATTTTTGGATAATTCCAAAATTAGTTCCGAAGATTTCATGCGATTAGATTTATAGAATTATTATTTTAAGAGCATCATTTTACTTTTCCTAATAAATCAAACGACTGGTTTCCTATCACTTCCACCTGATAAAATTCTCCGATATGCAACTCTTTCCCTTTATCAATCAAAATTTCCGGATCTACTTCAGGAGAATCAAATTCCGTACGTCCGATATAAAAATCAGGTTCTTCCCTGTCTATAACAACTTTCAATTCTTCTCCTACTTTGGATTCATTCGTTTCTGTTGCTATTTTTTCCTGAACACCCATCAGGATATCCATCCGTTGCTGTTTGACCTCATCTTTAATATTATCCTCGTAATAAATTGCAGAATAAGTTCCTTCTTCTTCCGAGTAAGGAAAAGCCCCCAAACGTTCAAAACGAACCGTTTTGACAAAGTCTAACAGGTCGTTAAAATCCTCCTCTGTTTCGCCCGGGAAACCTACCATCATAGTCGTCCTGAGATGAATCCCAGGCACCTCTTCCCGTATTTTATTCAACAAACCGAGTGTTTCTTCGCGGGTAATGTTACGCTTCATTTTTTTCAAAATGTTATTACTACTGTGTTGAAGCGCTATATCCAGATATTTACATACATTCTCTCTCTCCCGCATCACCGGAAGTATATCTACAGGGAAATAGGTAGGATAAGCATAATGGAGACGTATCCACTCTACGCCCTTAATATCAGCAATCCTGTTAACCAGTTCTGCCAGATTATATTTTTTATATATATCCCGGCCGTAGTAAGTTAAATCCTGAGCGATCAGTTGAAATTCTTTCACTCCCTGATCCACCAGATATCTGATTTCTTCTTCAATATCTTCTATAGGCCTGGATTTGTATTTTCCTGTAATTAAAGGTATAGAACAATACGCACAGGTTCTGTTACAACCTTCTGCTATTTTAATATAGGAATAATGTTTGGGAGTAGTTATAATACGTTGATTATCCAGTTCCGTATGGTAAGACTTACCTAAATCGGATATAAGTTCTTTCCAATTGAATTTACCGTAATACTTATCTACTTCGGGTATAAGTCCCTGCAATTCCGACAGGTACCGTTCAGACAAACACCCCATTACAAAGAGTTTCTTAATTTTCCTGTTTTTACGGGCTTCTCCGAAACGAAGAATCATATTCACGGACTCTTCTTTTGCATCTCCTATAAAACCGCACGTATTAATAACTACGATATCGCCTGATGCTATTTCAGGATCATGTTTAACCGTGTATCCGTTTGCAGCAAATTGCCGCATTAATAGTTCCGAGTCTACCAGGTTTTTAGAACAACCCAGTGTAATAATATCAACTTTATTATTTTTCATTAATCGCCAAATAGAGAATCGACGAACTCTCTTTTTCTGAAAATCTGGAGATCTTCCAAGCCCTCTCCGATACCAATATATTTTACGGGTATCTGTAGTTGGTCGGAAATTCCGATCACCACACCTCCTTTTGCTGTTCCATCTAATTTTGTTATTGCCAATGCGGTTATTTCCGTTGCTTTTGAAAATTCTTTAGCCTGATTATAGGCATTCTGTCCGGTAGAACCATCCAAGACAAGCAATACCTCATGCGGAGCATCCGGTACCACTTTCTTCATTACATTTTTAATTTTTGTCAATTCATTCATCAGGTTGACTTTATTATGAAGACGTCCTGCGGTATCCACAATTACAACATCGGCATTATTCGCTACTGCAGAAGAAAGAGTATCATAAGCCACAGATGCAGGATCTGCTCCCATTTTCTGTTTTACGATTTCCACTCCTACCCGTTCGCTCCAAATATCTAATTGTTCTACTGCTGCTGCCCTGAAAGTATCGGCAGCACCCAGGTAAACCTTTTTACCGGCTTTCTTAAAATGGTAAGCTAACTTTCCAATAGTGGTTGTTTTCCCTACTCCGTTAACTCCTACAACCATTATAACATAGGGTCGTGTTCCGGAAGGAATTTCAAAGTCTTCCAATTCCTCGACTTTGTTATCCTGCAGCATGGATGCTATTTCATCCCGGAGGATATGAGTAAGTTCATTCGTATTTACATATTTATCACGTGCAATCCGAGCCTCTATACGTTCTATGATTTTCAGTGTAGTTTATACTCGTACGTCAGAAGTACCCAGTACTTCTTCCAGATTATACAATAC
>JAJBTS010000314.1 GCA_020860885.1 Bacteroidales bacterium | reverse complement strand
AAACAATACTGTTTAGGATTGGTTTCAACCAAAACATTGAGTCACGATTTAAATCGATGGTGGCAGACTTCCATATTAAGAAGGGAAGACCCTTATTTAAAAATTGGGGAAACGAATGATAGAGCTTCTAAGGGAAAAAGTCAATATGTCTGGGCTTTGAAAGATATTGATTTTAAAGTACATACAGGGGATGTATTGGGTATTATCGGCAAGAATGGAGCAGGAAAATCAACTTTACTTAAAATTTTATCTCGTGTTACTAATCCTACTACAGGAATTATTAAAGCTAAAGGAAGAATAGCTTCGCTTCTTGAAGTGGGTACTGGATTTCACATGGAACTTACGGGCCGGGAGAATATATATATGAATGGTTCCATTATGGGGATGTCCAGATATGAAATTTCACAGAAATTAGATGAAATTGTAGCTTTTGCCGGAATTGAAAGATATATAGATACACCAACGAAAAGATATTCTTCGGGAATGACAGTCAGGCTCGGATTTGCTATTGCGGCCCATTTGGATCCGGAAATACTGGTGGTTGATGAAGTTTTAGCTGTCGGAGATGCTGAATTTCAGAAAAAAGCTATTGGAAAAATGAAGGATGTTTCTCAGGGAGAAGGACGAACTGTATTGTTTGTCAGTCACAATATGACGGCTGTAAAGAATTTATGCAAAACAGGACTTTTATTAAAGAATGGGATGATACAACACTCTGGGGAAATAAATAATGTTATAGATTATTATTTAGCTAATGAAACGGAAAAAGGTGTTAATAATAATCAATGGAGTTTTGAAGATGCTCCGGGATTGGAAAAAATAAAAGTAAAAGCAGCATATATAAATTATTCAGGAGATAAGCTTGATATAAATACTGAATTTGATATTGTGACGGAGTTCTGGTGCTTAGAAGAAGGTTTTACAGTAAATGTAAGCATGCACTTATTTGATATGAATAGTTCTTGTATATTTAATCTGTCCACAGTCAAAAAGCCATTAGCCAAGGGTTTACATAAAGCAATTTTTCATATACCGGCAAATTTCATGAATGATGGAATATATTATGTTAGCAACATGTTTGTAAATAATTCAAGTGCATATTTTTATCACCAACAAGCCAATACATTTGAAATATTGGAGAATAGAGAAGGTTCTGCCTGGCATGGTAAATGGCTGGGGGCAGTGCGCCCTACATTTTTCGAAAATGAGTATAACTTTATAGGACCCATTCAATGAAAGAAAAGATTACAGTTACAAAGCCCTGCCTTCCTCCTTTGGAAGAATTTGTTCCTTATTTGAAGCAAATATGGGATAACAAATGGTTAACGAACAATGGCCCTTTTCATAAGCAATTGGAAAAAGAATTAGCTGATTATCTTGGAGTAAAATATATTTCCTTATTTTCTAATGAGACATTGGCTTTAATTTCTGCATTACAAGCATTAGATATTCAGGGAGAAGTTATAACAACACCCTTTAGTTTTGTAGCTACTACTCACTCTATTTGGTGGAATAAAGTTACTCCTGTATTTGCAGATATTGAACCCGAATACTTAAATTTAGATCCTAATAAAATAGAAGCAGCTATAACAGAGAAAACGAGAGCGATTATGCCTGTTCATGTCTTTGGGAATCCCTGTAAAGTCGATGAAATACAAAAAATTGCAGAGAAATATGGATTAAAAGTTATATACGATGCAGCTCATGCATTTGGAGTTGAAAAAAATGGTAACTCAATATTGAATTATGGAGATTTATCTATTTTGAGCTTTCATGCTACTAAAGTTTACAGTACGATTGAAGGAGGTGCAATAATATCTCACACTCCTGAAATGAAGCATCATATTGATAATTTAAAGAATTTTGGATTTAGGGGAGAAACCATTGTAGAAGAGCCGGGAATTAATGCAAAATTAAATGAAGTACAAGCTGCGTATGGATTGCTTCAATTGAAATATGTGGACCATTTTATCCAAAGAAGAAAAAAGATAACGGATCTTTACCGGAATTTATTAAAAGATATTCCTGGGATTCGTTTTCTTAATGATATGCTAGCAGTAACTCATACATATTCTTATTTTCCTATTTTGATAGACGAAGAAAAATATCAATTGAGCCGTGATGAACTCTATGAAAAATTAAAAGAATATAATATATATAGTCGAAGATATTTTTATCCTTTAGTAAGTGAATTTTCTCCATATAGAGATTTTCCTTCATCTAAAAAGGAAAATTTACCTGTTGCTGGAGATACGGCACGTAAAGTATTGTGTTTACCTATATTTGTAGAATTAGAGGAATGCGATATTTTTTTTATTTGTGAGACAATTAAACAGTTATAATATGAGAATACTTGTTATAGGACAATGTTCTGTCCATTGGGGACGTTTAGAGAATGGTAATATTGGAAATTATTATATTACTGAAACTACCTTCCGAGAATTACATAGAGTTTTTCCTGAAGCAGATATTGTAACAACATTTCAAATGACAAAAGAATTTTGTGAAAGGGAGGATATTTCTATTCTTCCTATGGAGTTATTTTATAATTGGGATGATAATGATTTACCTAATGCTTTAAAAGAATTGGGCATTGCATATTTATATTCAAAAACAGGAATATTAAAAGAAACTACTCCTTATATAGAAGAGGTATTAAAGAGTGATTTTGTTCTGGACTTTAGTGGGGAACTCTGGGGAGACCATGCAGAGCCTGTTGGTAAAGATCGTTTTTTAGTGGGTCTTATAAAAGATAGAATTGCTCAATTACTAGATAAAAATACAGCATTAATAGCTAGTTCGGAAGGTCCATTCAGTGACGAAAAAGTAACGAAATTTGCAAAAGAAGTTTTTCAAAATTTCTCTATTGTTTCAAATAGAGAATCAATGTCAAAAATATTATTAGAAGAAAATGGATTTGATGTATCCAAAACCCATAGTTTTGCCTGTCCTGCTTATCTTTTTGAGTCTAAAATAAATATAAGTGATATAATATTAAAAGAAAATATTTTATCAGCTGACAAAAAAACAGTAGGATATATATTA
>JAJBTS010000371.1 GCA_020860885.1 Bacteroidales bacterium | reverse complement strand
ACTCAAAAATAATAATAAAAAGTGAACAAGTCTTCTTTTTCTAAAAAAGAATTTACCTTTCTGATTGAGGCTTTCTCTTAGTTCCTGCATCCATTGAAGTGTAACGTTATTTTTGTTTCGTATAAGAATAAATTTCTGTTTTAGAAAACTTTTCTATTGTCTTTCAAAAATAAAATATTGATAATTAATTTGTTGAGTAATATTTTGGAAAACTTATGAACAAAAAAAGGTATAATTGTTGTCAATAATTTGTGAGATTCAAAATCTATAATTAATATTGCAGTCTCATTTTTTGCGTATCATATCAAGTAATTAATTATATCAATTTTTTAAGAAAGTGAAACACAACAGCTACACCTTTGATGAAGCTTATAAAGCTTCTCTTAATTATTTTAGCGGTGATGAGTTGGCAGCCAAAGTATTTGTCAACAAGTATGCATTGAAGGATGCTTTTGGCAATATTTTCGAAAAAACGCCTGCTGATATGTACCTTCGTTTGGCTACTGAAATTGCCCGGATTGAGAAGAATTATCCCAATCCTCTTTCAGAGCAGGAGCTTTTCCAATTATTTGATCATTTCAAATACATAGTTCCCCAGGGAAGCCCGATGACGGGTATTGGGAATAATTATCAGGTAGCTTCTTTATCGAACTGTTTTGTAATTGGTCTTGACGGGCCTGCCGATTCGTATGGCGCTATTATTAAAATAGATGAAGAGCAGGTGCAGTTGATGAAACGTCGCGGAGGAGTAGGACATGATCTTTCTCATATCCGTCCTAAAGGTTCTCCGGTGAAGAATTCGGCGCTGACTTCTACGGGGTTGGTTCCTTTTATGGAACGTTATTCTAATTCTACACGGGAAGTCGCTCAGGATGGCCGTCGTGGAGCGTTGATGTTGAGCGTCTCGGTGAAGCATCCGGATGCAGAAGCTTTTATCGATGCAAAAATGACGGAAGGAAAAGTAACAGGAGCCAATGTTTCTGTGAAAATCACCAATGAATTTATGGAAGCGGTGGTTAACAACCGTCCTTTCGTTCAACAATATCCCATAAATTCCGATAATCCTGAATATACAAAGGAAATAGATGCGACAAGCTTGTGGGAGAAAATAATCCACAATGCATGGAAGTCGGCAGAGCCGGGAGTGTTGTTCTGGGATACCATTATTAATGAATCAGTTCCCGATTGTTACGGAGATTTAGGCTTTACTACTGTATCTACTAATCCTTGCGGAGAAATACCTTTGTGTCCTTACGATAGTTGTCGTCTTCTGGCAATCAATTTATATTCTTACGTTAAAAATCCTTTTAAGCCGGAAGCGGAGTTCGATTTTGATTTATTCCGAAAACACGTTGCTGTGGCACAAAGGATCATGGATGATATTATCGATCTGGAGATTGAAAAGATCGATGCCATTTTACAAAAATTAGATAAGGATCCGGAAACAGAAGAAGTGAAACGTACAGAAAGATTGCTTTGGGAAAAAATACGCAATAAAACTTTGCTAGGAAGAAGGACGGGTGTTGGCATCACGGCAGAAGGAGATATGCTGGCTGCTTTAGGTTACCGTTACGGAACGGAAGAAGCAACTGATTTTGCAGAAGAGATTCAAAAGGTCTTGACTTTAGCGGCATACAGGTCGTCCGTGGATTTGGCTAAAGAAAGAGGGGCTTTTGAAATATTCGATCCGGAGAGAGAAAAAAGCAATCCTTTTATCAATCGCCTGAAAGAAGTAGATCCTCAGTTGATTGAAGATATGCGCAAATACGGTCGCCGGAATATTGCCTGTCTTACCATCGCTCCTACTGGAACCACTTCTTTGATGACGCAAACGACTTCAGGTATTGAACCGGTATTTCTTCCTGTCTATAAAAGAAGAAGGAAAGTGAATCCGAATGATGTAGCTGTAAAAGTCGATTTTGTGGATGAAGTAGGAGATTCCTGGGAAGAATATGTCGTATTTCACCATAAATTTGTTACCTGGATGGAAGCTAAAGGGTATTCGACTACAAAGAAATATTCTCAGGAAGAGATTGATGTTTTAATTGAAGAGTCTCCTTACTATAAAGCGACTTCGAATGATGTTGACTGGCTGCAAAAAGTAAAAATGCAAGGTCGTGTTCAGAAATGGGTAGACCACTCTATAAGCGTAACCATTAATCTGCCTAACGATGTGGATGAAGAACTGGTTAACAATTTATATGTCGAAGCCTGGAAATCGGGATGCAAGGGGTGTACCGTATATAGAGACGGTTCGCGGAGCGGAGTCTTGATTGCCAACACAGAAAAGCAAGAGAAAGGATGTGAGGAATGTCCGGAACCTCCGGTAATTGTAACGAAACGTCCCCGGGAACTGGAAGCGGAGATCGTGAAATTCCAAAACAACAAAGAGAAATGGATTGCTTTCGTAGGGTTGTTGAATGGACGGCCTTATGAGATCTTTACGGGGATCAACGATGAAGATGAAGGTATTTTCCTTCCTAAAAACGTTTCGAAAGGAACGATTATTAAGAATGTGGATGAAAATGGTAATAAACGATACGATTTTCAATATACGAATAAGCGAGGCTATAAGACTACTATTGAAGGATTGTCTGATAAATTCAATCCGGAATACTGGAATTATGCTAAATTGATTTCCGGAGTTTTGAGGTATTCTATGCCTGTAGAGCAGGTAATCAAATTGGTAGGAGGCCTCGAACTGAATGATGAATCCATAAATACATGGAAAAACGGTGTTGAACGCGCACTTAAAAAATATATCGTAGAAGGAGTTCAGGCTAAAGGAGTAAAATGCGGTAATTGCGGGCAGGAAACTGTCGTTTACCAGGAAGGTTGCCTGACTTGTACTTCCTGCGGAGCTTCTAAATGCGGATAAAGAGTTATTTACCTGATTATTAATTAATATTTATTGAAAATCGTTCATAAGACATCTTATGGGCGATTTTTATTTTGTTTTTAAGGATGGTTCCTGTTGCTGCTAACTCCTTTATTGCTTACTGTGTCTTGTCCTGACATAGGTTGACACAAAAAAAGCTAAAAACTTATGTCAA
>JAJBTS010000358.1 GCA_020860885.1 Bacteroidales bacterium | reverse complement strand
TGTAGAGCCTGATTCTTTTTATCAAAATTAAAGACCTGAATTATTCTTTCTTTCATTTCTTCAATTTTGTTATTACATAAATTTCCAATGCTTCCTTCGTGCGTATGATTAATCGTATTCTCCGCTGAGAAATTTCCGGCTTCGATTTCTAAACCAATTTGTTTATATGCATCTCTAAATGGAACACCTTTTAATACCAATTCATTCACCTTTTCTACACTAAACAACAAAGAGTATTTATCGTCTTCCATAATGTTTTCATTGACTTTTACAGATTGCATCATCAAGGTAGTCATAGTGATACAATTATTTAGTTCATCGAAAGAAGGTAAAAATATCTCTTTAGTGATTTGCAGGTCGCGGAAGTATCCCGAGGGAAGATTATTAATGATGAGAGTAATTTGTTGAGGTATACTTTGTATTAAATTGCATTTGGCGCGAGTCAATTCAAACACATCCGGATTTTTTTTGTGAGGCATAATACTGGATCCTGTTGTAAATTCGTCCGGTAATTTGATAAAGCCAAAATTCTGACTATTATAAAGACATGCATCATAAGCTAATTTAGACAATGTTCCTGCAATACCTGCTAAAGCAAATCCTACCGTTTTTTCCAGTTTTCCTCTTCCCATCTGAGCATAAACTGTATTGTAATTCATAGAGTCGAAACCTAATAAATCGGTAGTCATCTGCCTCTTTAAAGGAAAAGAAGATCCATATCCTGCAGCTGAACCTAAAGGATTACGATTGCATATTTTATAAGCTGCCTGCAAGAGTAGTAAGTCATCTGTAAGGCTCTCGGCATAAGCTCCGAACCACAATCCGAAAGAAGACGGCATAGCTATCTGCAGGTGGGTATAGCCTGGCAACAAGACCTCTTTATAACGATTGCTTTGGTTAATCAATACATCTATAAGGGTAGACACCTTGTTAACAAGGTTTTCAATGGCTTCACGGGTGAATAGCTTTATATCCAACAACACCTGATCGTTCCTGGATCGTCCACTATGTATCTTTTTTCCTACATCTCCTAATTTGCGGGTAAGCATTAGTTCTACTTGAGAATGAACATCTTCGATTCCTTCTTCTATAACGAATTCTCCCGCTTCTGCTAATTCATAAATCTTTTTAAGTTCACGAAGAATATCTTCCAGTTCAGAAGAAGTAAGTAAGCCAATACTTTCCAGCATGGTCGTATGTGCCATTGATCCGAGGATATCGGATTTGGCAAGATGAAGATCCATTTCCCTGTCTTTACCTACGGTAAATTGTTCTACTTGCTGATCAACTTGTATGTTCTTTTGCCAAAGTTTCATGAGGATTTATTGTCAGATCCATTAATTTCGTCGTATGGAATATTCGATAAAAAGTCAGCGATTTTATTAACTCCGTCTTGTAAAGGTTTGGATAACATAGGTTTTAAAAACGGATTCAATTCTGCTTTTACAGTAAGTTTCATTTTTGTTTCTTCATCGGAGGAAGAAAGCAATTGTATCCACATAATTACATCAAAAGGAGCCTGGTCCGCTTTCAACTTGATTGTTTTGATAGGGTCCCTTTCAATGATAGAGAAACGTACATTCCCTACAGGATTAACAGAAAAGGAACATGAATCCTGATCAAAAGTAAAATCCTGAATTTTATCATTTGAAATTTTATCTTTTACTCTTTCCAGGTTATCCATATTGGATAAAACCTCATAAATCTTTTCCTGTTTGTAAGGAAGAGTTTTTATCTCACTTGCAAATTCTGTTGTCATTCGTTAATATATTATTTTCCGTTCCAGTTAGCAGGATCTTTTCTCCATTCCTGCAATGTTTTGATTTCAGATTCATCAATATATTCGGTTTTTAGAGCTTCGTCCAAAATAGCATCATAATTACAAAGAGTTGTTAATTGAACTTTTGCATCTTTGAATTTTTCTGCTGAAACTGGAAAGCCATAAGTGAAGATTGCTACCATACTAGCAACGTGGCATCCTGCGTTGCGGATTGCTTCCACAGCTTTCAAGCTACTTCCACCGGTCGAAATCAAATCTTCAATAACCACTACTTTTGCTCCAGGTTTCAAATCCCCTTCAATCAAATTTTCAAGTCCATGATCTTTAGGAGTTGCCCGTACATATACAAAGGGTAGATTTAGTTCTTCGGCTACCATTGCACCTTGAGCGATAGCACCAGTTGCTACTCCGGCAATAGCATCTACATCCTCGTATGTTTCTAAAATAATACGACAAAGTTCCAGTTTTATGAAATTGCGGGTAGAAGGATAGGACAACGTTTTCCGGTTGTCACAATATATGGGTGATTTCCAGCCAGAAGCCCAAATAAAAGGATTGGCAGGTTGGAGTTTTATAGCTTTAATTTTTAATAATTTTTTTGCAAGTATTTGCTCTAGCGTTTTCATTTACTGATGTTTTTATTTATTTAGATTCAAGCACAAAAGTAATGATTTACTATCAAATTACATTACATGTGAAATACTTTTTCAATAAAAAACAAATACAGAATCTTTTTGTTTTAGGCAATGGCTAATGTTAAAATACTTATCCGAATTCCTTCACATTGCAATAACGCTTGAGCGCAGGCTTCCAGAGTGGCTCCTGTCGTTAAAACATCATCAATGAGAAGAACATGTTTGTTGTCTAATAATTTTTTATCTTTAATACTGAATATTCCGGAAGTGTTTTTCCAACGGTCGTATATTCCTTTTTTTGTTTGAGTCGGATTGGCTTTTACACGATAAAGCAACTGTGCATTTAATTGTATTCCTGTTATTTCAGAAATAGTACGGGCAATAATTTCTGTCTGATTATAACCTCTTTTTCTTTTTTTCTGCCAGTGAAGAGGGACGGGAATAATCATGTCAAAATCATCGAAAAACCCCGATGGGATTATTTCTGTGGTCATTAACCGGGTAATCCATTGTCCTAAAGATATATTATCTTTATATTTTATCGAAGCAATAATTTTCTGGCCCAATCCTTCTTTATTGTAATAAAGGTATGAAGTTGCTTTTATGATAGGTATTTTCCCAGCTAGCTGAAGGTAGGCAGGATTTTGTTT
>JAJBTS010000236.1 GCA_020860885.1 Bacteroidales bacterium | reverse complement strand
TATCCATACCGACCTCCAATAGGCACAGCATTTAATATAGTAGTTAGATGATTCAATTTATTATCTCTATAAAGAGATTGGATTTCATCCAATTGAGATTTAAATGTATAGTTGGAGCGAGTAACATAAATAGTAGTATCGACAAATTGATTAATGCGATATGCGTCCGCTACCAATCCTACCGGAGCCGTATCAACAACGATATGGGAATAATCTTTTTTTACAGTTTCAAATAATAAATCCAAACGTTTAGATGCTAATAATTCTGCAGGATTTGGCGGGAATATTTTAATCGGTATAATATGTAAATTTTTATGGTATTTTCCTGATTTATCTATAATATTTTGAATTTGGATTTTAGGATCGGATAAATACATAGCTATTCCTTCACTAGGATTCATTTCCAATGTTTCGTTAAGCATGGACTTACGCATATCCAAATCAATCAAGAGAGTTTTATTTCCAGAAGTAGCCAAACTCATGGCTAAGTTCTGAGAAAAGAAACTTTTTCCTTCTCCACTAAAAGACGAGGTGATCATTATTGTTTTAGCTTGTCCTGCTTTGACGGGAATGATAAAACTTAAGTTAGAAGCTACAATACGGAATTTCTCAGCTATGCCCGAACGCACGTTCGTCACAGGAAAAGAAGCTCCGGCCTTTGCTTGAGGAATATCCCCCAAAAAAGGAGCTGTAACAACCTTTTTCAATTGATCTTTACTCCGTAATTTATTATCAAATAAATCTTTTATGTAAATAATTGTTATTGGAATAATAAACCCTATTAATAAAGCAACCAGAATTATTGCTTTTTTCTTTGGTTTCACAGGAAGCGGAGTCGGATCTGCCGAATCAACCACTACAGCATTTGGAGTAGCTAACGCCAAAGACAAACCAGTTTCTTCACTTTTCTGCAATAAATAAACGTATAAACTCTCTTTAATTTCTTTTTGGCGATACAGTTCACGAGATTCTCTTTCCTGTGTAGACAATCCAAGATTTTTTGCAAAGTAAATACCTTCCTGGTTACGTAATTCCTGTAACTCTGTTTGCATACCCTTCTCAGAGATGCTTACCCCTTTTATTAAGTTTTCCCTTAATAAAGCAATACGATCATCGTAGTCCTTTAAGACGGGATTATTTGCCGTCATACCAATAGTAGCTGTATTCTTAGATAAAACTTCTTCATTATACCGCTGGATCAATGAAAGAATGGTAGGATCAGATAATCCAACATTAGATGGAGCTACATTCCCTATATTCTGCGGATCCATAATGAAATTCTTAACATCCCGCAGTATATTCAGTTGCACTTCTGCATTTGATATCTTTTTTGTATACTCAGTTTGAGCCCCAAGAAATAGATGTGCTTCTGCTTCTATATCCGTCAACCCTTCCGATCTTTTATAATCTTCTACTTTTTTTTCCGCTGTTTTTAATTCACCGAAAATATAATCTAAGCGGTCATTAATAAAATTAATAGTATTGTGAGCTACATAATTTTTCTCACTAATTGTTTTCTGATTATAAATATATACCAAAGTATTAATTATATCTACACCTTTCTCTCTTACCGGAGTAATGGTAGAAATATTAACAACCGTAGTCAATTTATTTATAGGAGTAATTTCTATTACCGGAAGATTACGTGGATCCTTAATTTCTACCTCAATAGGATATTCTACAGTACCAAAAGGATTTAATTCAAAAGATAATACTCCCCAAGGAGAAATTACCTCTTCATTCAAATTAAAAGAAACCTCGTATTCGTCCGATAAACCTTTGATCGTATACTGATCTCCCTCTTTTGCTTTATCCAAAATAAAAGATCCCGCCCCGGATTGATTAGTCAAAGTTACGTAAACAGGAGTTTTCCTATATACCTCCTCTTTTTTTAATCTTCCTTTTTTATGGTAAGTGATACCTATCTTTAAACTATCAACCACTTCTTTCATCAAGGATTTTGATCGCAGAACTTCTATTTCATTTTCAAAAGTACCAATTTGTTGGGTTAGCCCTAAATCACTGAAAACATTTAAGTCTAAGCCAGTTTGACCCTTTTTTTCATCTTTGATCATCACTTTAGATACCACATTATATTGCGGAGTCACATATCTTAAATAAATGACTGCAACTAACACGCAAACAATAACAGATATCAAAAACCACTTCCAATAGCTCAAATAATGAAAAAAAACTTCAGAAAAGGATGCGCCACTCTGATTTTCGTTACTAAGAATATTATTGTCCATTTTGACTTAAAAGTAAGAATTATTTTGTTTGATTCAATATCAAAGTCGTAATCGACACTAACAATGTAGAAATAGAAAGAATAGTTCCAATCATCGGATTGTAAGAAGAACTCATAGACTTCGACCTATTAGGCTTCACATATATAATATCGTTTTGTTGCAAATAATAAGCTTCAGAGAAGAAAACAGAAGGAGAAGTCATATCTACATTGTAAAATTTCTTTTCCCCATTCTCTACTCTACATATCAAAACATCTTCTCTCTTTCCATAAATAGTCATATCTCCAGCTTTAGCTAAAGCGTCCGGTATGGAAATTCTTTCACTATCAATAAAGTAAGTACCAGGACGATTTACTTCTCCTAATACAGCTACTTTATAGTTCATAAAACGAATATTCACCACAGGATCTTCAACGTATTCTGAAACTTTATTCTGAATAAGATTAATTGCCTGAGCCTTCGTTAATCCTCCTATATGAATCTTCCCTATAACCGGAAAATTAATATCTCCGTTCTCATCTACTAAGTATCCTTGCCATTCTAAAGTAGAAGAATAATTTCTCGACAAATTGATTACATTGAAGGGTTCTGATGCCTGAGGATTAACTGTAGAGACAGTAATTAAAAGATTGTCATTAGGCATGATTTTTATTTCATAATTAGCCATATCGTGTTGAAAAGCTAAATCAGGAATATTTTCTGTACCCTGAAAATATTCAACATCTTTACCGGATCTACAAGAAGCCAAACATACAATTAAAAAGATCATGAAAATTCCAGACAGAGAGTTTAATTTATTCATAATTATTAAATTATATTAGAA
>JAJBTS010000003.1 GCA_020860885.1 Bacteroidales bacterium | reverse complement strand
ATTGTATTCCTTTTCTGATTTGTATCGCAATTTGGAATCCGAATCGATAGCTGCTGAAAGCTTTATTCTCTCTTGTAGATAAATAGAATCCTGATAAGGCGTAAGAAGAAACTTTCCATCGTACGGAACATAAAAATCAGAATGAATAAGCTGATAATACTCTGAATTAAAATTCAATATTTCTTCTTTTGTAGGTTCATCAAAAGAAATATAATTTGGATATGCTTTCATCTTCTCGTAGTATAAATCTTCTTCTGTACTTTTATTTGAAAAATTACAACTACACAACAAAACCATCAAAAAGAGCCAACCAATCTTTCGTGTCATTCCATTCCTTTTATTTTTCATCCGGATACCAGACAGAATATTTGTTTAACCTTCGATCTACTCTTCCCGGACCTGTTATGTAATATGGAACGTTTTTTACCTTCCCTATATCATAGAGATATTGAGTATAAAGATTTTTTTTCATACAATAGTAATTAAGATAATTTCGAATATTGTTAACGAGCAAAGAGGAATACTATTTAAGCACTTCGTTCCGAATAATTCCATCCTGCATGTAAATCGTTCTATCGGTCAGTTTCGCCAGACTTTCATCGTGGGTAACGATCACGAACGTCTGGTTGAACTGTTTTCTTAAATCGAAAAACAACTGATGCAGTTCGTCTTTATTCTTTGTATCCAGACTGCCGGATGGCTCATCTGCAAAAATTACCGAAGGGTTATTTACCAAGGCCCGGGCTACGGCTACACGTTGCTTTTCGCCTCCAGATAATTCTGCGGGTTTATGTTCTATTCTGTCCGACAGACCTAGAAAGTCCAGTATTTCTTTTGCTTTTTTCTGTGCCTCGGGTTGTTTCAGATTTCCTATCAAAGCAGGGATCATTACATTTTCCAATGCAGTGAACTCAGGCAATAATTGATGAAACTGGAAAACAAAACCTATATTCTTATTCCGGAAAGCAGCCAGTTCTTTATCTTTCAAAGCATTTACATTTACTTTACCGTAAAAGACCTCTCCGTCATCGGGCCTATCCAAAGTACCTAAGATCTGAAGTAGGGTTGTTTTCCCGGCACCGCTAGGTCCTACGATAGAAACGATCTCGCCCTGAGAGATAGAAAGATCTATTCCTTTCAGCACCTGAAGCGTTCCAAAACTTTTCCGGATATTTTTACAGCTTATCATACAAAACAAATTGATTCACAAAGATAGTGAAAGGCTCTTGAAAAAAAGGCAAAAAAGCAGAATAAAAACAGAATAAACAAATTTCCAACTCTTCAACTTTTTCATTGCTTATGGGTCACATACAATAAAAGCACTATCGGTCCATCCATTTTTTAAAATACGGCACACGCTCCCTGCTTACTAAAATATCTTCTTTCTCTTTCCAGTTTTCAAGAATAATTTTTATTCTATTTGACGAGTAAGCGATCATATCCCCTATGGAATAATAATTGACTATAAAATTCCTGTTAATTCGTAAAAACAATCTTGAATCGACTAATTGTTCTATTTTATCTAATGAGTAATCGATAGGATAACTTTTTCCGGTACGGGTATGAAGGAACACAGATCGCTCAAAAGTATAGAAACAGGAAATATCAGATGTCAGAATAGATATGTAACGCTCGCCTATCTTTATTAAAAAGCGTTCTTTATTATGAAACGGCAATTGTTGGATGACAGATTCGTATTTGGAATAATCCTGTTTAGTCCTATGTACTGCATTGAATTTATTAAGGGCGTTTCTCAACTCCTCTGGATTGACAGGTTTCAATAAATAATCGATACTGTTTACTTTGAACGCTTTCAAAGCATATTTGTCGTAAGCAGTAGTAAAAATAACAGGAATTTCTATCCGGGCTTTTTCAAAAATCTCGAAACACAGGCCATCTTCGAGTTGAATATCCATAAATATCAATTCATAACTTTGGTTTTCGGAGAACCAGTTGACCGATTGCTCAACCGAACGGAGTACGTCGGTCACCACGATTTCAGGATCGGCTTCCTTCAGCAGGCGGATCAGCTTTTGGGAAGCCGGACGTTCATCTTCTATTATTAATACTTTCATGTTAAATGCTGATAATGGGTATTTTTACTGTGAATTCATTATTGTTCTGACTTACAATCATTTTCCTCCCTGTAATCAATTTAGCCCTCTCCTTCAAATTAGAAAGTCCGGTACCGTATGAATTATCCAACGTATTTTTCTTCTGCATATTATTGGAAACAACAACCAGCATGTCTTCCGTATGAATATTTATCTTTAATGGCTTATTTACTGACGCTGAATTATGTTTGAGAGCATTTTCGACCAATATCTGCAACGACACCGGTATTATTCTGAATTTTTCAGGATCGTTTACATGCAAGTCCAATACGATTTTATTGTCGTCACGTTCTTTCTTTAATTCAAAATACTTAAGTACGAACTCTATTTCTTTGGTTAAAAGAACTAAATCAGTTTCTTCGTTATCTAATATATATCTGTAAATTCCTGACAGCTTTTGAATATAGTTATCCGCTTTCTCCGCATCTTCATATACCATCTCGGAAAGTGTATTCAGGCTGTTAAACAAGAAATGAGGGTTGATCTGGGTTTTCAGGGTCTGGTATCTGTATTTCAGATTTTCTTCCACCAATTGTTGCTGGCGATCGACCGCCTGCTTCCATGTTTTATAAAAAAAGACGATGGATGAAAAAAATATTCCTGCAACCAAACAAATAATCGCCCCCGTATACTTCACATTAAATATTTGCGAGAAAAACTCGTTCGTACTACGTCCTTCCTGCAAGAATAATACATACAAACCCAATTCCACAGAAATAAAAGCGAGTATCATTGTTGACAGCACAAAAAAGATAAAGGAAGGTATAAGCCTTTTCTTTAACTGGCTTACCGATTTTTTCGAATTGTCCGATATTATTTTTTCGAACAAAAATGTCACTCCAAATCCTATAACGACATTGGAAAGACCCAATATTACATTCTTCATTCTGAAAGGATAGACATTATTGAATATATCTAATGCAAAAGTGAATACGAAACAAAATAATATTACAAGGACAT
>JAJBTS010000048.1 GCA_020860885.1 Bacteroidales bacterium | reverse complement strand
GTGTGAGTATGGGCATTGAAAGCGACCTGTATATTCATTTTATTAAAAATGTTATTTCCGCCAAAATCGAAATACTGTTTTTTGTATAATCATATTCCATCCACGTGCTAAAAAAGGGAATAGGATGAAATAATATTTTTTGAGTTGTATTTCCGGGAGCAATAGAATCCTTTATAGAGTTAAGTTATTCATTGAGGATAATCTTTTCCCGTACGCTTTCTCCGTTGTCATATTCTTTCTGGATAACATAAATACCGTTCGGCAATCCGATAGAATAAATGTCGGTATGGGTTTCCGAAGAATATACCCGTTGTCCGGTAACCGTATAAACCCGAACAGATTTGATGGTAGGTTCTGCCTCCGGAGTATCTACGGAAGTTGTGATCTCTACCGCTTCTTTTTCCTGAAATTCCTCATTGCTTCTGAGCGCCGGTGTTTCCATCGCTTCTATCGTCACATTTGTACCTAACTCCGTAGAAAAACCGGGGTTAATAACTACTTCTTTTGCGATAATTTCAACCGTTGCATTGTTTTTGATCGTATTTGTCCCTGATATAGTCATAGTATCATCCCACACATATTTCTGACTGGAAGTAATTGTATTAGGGATTGTACGGGTGCGAATGACTTGTTGTCCGTACGCCTGTGACATAGCTGCTATAAATAGCAGGAAAATAATTGTTTTTTTCATAATGAGTTATTTTAATTGTTTTTCTAATTTTCAAATTTCTCGTTCATCGTATTGAACATCTTCTGCTGCTCAAAGATAATACTTTTTTGTTCAAATTTATTACTGTGTAGTATAGAGAGTCAATTCTTTGGTGGACTTGCTAAAAATATTCATTTATTCCCACATCAGAAACTTTGAAATGTTTAACATGGATCTCTAAACCATTATTCATAGTATAATAGTCTATGAACAAATCAGAGCCTTCTTTTCGTAATACAGTCATGGAGAAAGCATTTATATGGGAAACATGATAATTGCTCTCCCAAGGTCCATACGGTCCATCTGTGATAAGTATAGGATAATTGTTTCTGTAATCAGATGAAAGAGAAGTTTTCTTTACTATAGTATCGAAATGGTGTGTATGGCCATTGATAGACAATTTGATATTTAGCCGGTTAAGGGCCGGGCCGCCAATTTCATAATAAGCTTCTTTCCAGTGAATATTAGGATCACCCGTAGAAAAGAAAGGAATGTGATGTACCAATATCGTAGGGATTGAATCATCCGACAGTAGTTCGATTATATAGGACTTTTGCGTTTTCCGATATTGCTTGAAATAAGCGGTGTCCTGCTCGAATTGAGGATACTTATTAGCCAATCCCACCTGTCCACCATCCTGCCCGATATCCAGAAAAAGAAACTGTGTTTTTCCCAGCCTCATTGCTCCGTACCCTTGTCCATCCTGTACAAAATCGATATACTTTTTTAATTTCATATTTTGGAATCTTCCCGGTATGTCGGCCATTTTATTATCGTATTCGTGATTTCCGGCTATATACACAGAAGGGATACGACTGTTATCCGACATTTTGGTATATTCGTTTGTCCAGTAGATAAGATCTTTTTCTTCCGCAACTTCGTCGAAACAGTCGCCGTTAAAAATAGTAAGATCGTGTTGAATAGTATCGATATACGGCTTTATTTTAGTCATAAAATTTACGAGTCTTTCCTGTCTGGTCATCGGATGCAAGTCGTTGAAAATTATAACTTTGAAATCAGAATCTACTTCAGGGAATGTTTTGAAATTATAGATAGGGGATGTTTCAGCTCTTTTTCCTTCGCAATCGATAGAATGTACCCTGTAGTAATATTTTGTTCCGATGCTTAATCCTGTCAGTTGGATTTTTTGAATGAATGTCGAATCGGTTGAGAATACCGTTTGTATGTTTATTTGAAAAGAAGGATCCGTCGTATATTCCACCTCTCCTGTACAGGGAAATGCGGTTACCCACCGAATTACCATACTATTATCCGAAGGCATCTGTAAATAGGGCTGGGTACGCATTAAAACCACACAATCGGACGACTGTCCATAGGATGAGAAAGCGGATAATGCCATTGCGGTTAGCATTGTAATTATTACCAAACTTATTTTAAGAATATTTTTCATAACACCGTTTTTAACCGTTATTTTATTTGATTTTTCAATTGATTGATCTCCTTATATAGAGAATCAAACATCTTTTGTTGTTCTTCGATTACTTCCTGTTGTTGGATGGTATACAAGGTGAGCTCTTCGATCTTCAGCAATAGTTTGACCTGCAACTCCGTCAAATCGATGCCGTTTTCTTTAACTTCCGCTTCCGAAGGAATCTCTGGCAAATGTTTGTGTTCCTGAATATGTTTTTTTACTTCTTTGAGGGAACGCAATTGGTAATTATCTGAAAACACATAATCCGGAAAAGCTACGGATGTTTTCGTTACTATCTTTTTGGCTTCTATCTCTCCATCTACGACTAAACCGCCTGTATGGAATGCGGCTACCTGTTTGTAGTTGTTTACCCGTAGGTAGATCGGTCCTCCCGTATTATCTATATATACTTTGGATTGGCTAGCATCGTTTTGGAAATTGAGTTTGAACCTTCTCAGATCCTTGTTGGGTTGATGGTTTTTATCTCCTATTATGAACTGGGTCTGAGCCCCATATCTTATAAAGGTTATTTCATGATTGGAAGATGTGTTATTGAGTTGCAACTGACCGGAAAAGTTTATCTGTGAATTAGTACCGTCAAATTTAAGTTGCATTTGTTTGGAACTTCCCAGATAAAGGGATTTATTGGTTGGCAGGTACTGATCTCCTGTTATATTCACATCTCCATTGTTTTTAATGGTTAATTTCGGCTGGTTTCCGCTGGTGAAGAACTTAAATCCACCGTAAGAGGACAACCAAAGGGAAGCACAACAAGTAACCCATGAATCTCTGGCCCATTTTAATCCGTATCGTCCCATCGTTTTATTATCGTAAGTAAATGTATCGTTCTTTAACCAGTAAATATAATCATCGCCAATACTTAATTTCTTTATTTTAATATCGTTTTCAAATGAATAATTTCCACATAGACTGATCTCTCCCTGAGCCTGAGTCT
>JAJBTS010000033.1 GCA_020860885.1 Bacteroidales bacterium | reverse complement strand
TATAATTATCACTGTGTTCCTTTGAAAGGTTTAAAACCTGATACAAAGTATTATTATCAGGTTAAAAGCGTAGACCATGAATCTGAAATCTACAGTTTTAAAACTCAACCTACTTTAGGAGCACAGGGAATTTACCGTTTCCTTATAATGGGAGATCATCAGATATTGGATGATAGATACGAACGGCTCATGAAAGCTGCTAAAGATGTAGCTGTAGAAAAATACGGTTCTCCTATTGAAGATCATATTCATTTAATAACTAATGTGGGTGATCAGGTGGATACGGGTACCCTAAAACAATACGATATTGTTCATTTTTCAGGATCAGAATTACTTTCTCCAAACTTACCCATTATGACTATTGTCGGCAACCATGATACCTATGGGCCTGCAGATCGCAGATTTTACAATGAACATTTCTTCTATAGGGACATAGAGTATCAGGGAATCAAAAGCAATTCAAACTATTACTATGCGATGCAGCAAGGAAGAGTATTGTTCCTTATGTTGAGCAGTGAAGATGCGAATAATGCTCAATTAATATGGGCTAATAAAGTTATCCAGAAGGCAAAAAAGATCCTACTATCGATTGGATATTCAGCTACAATCACAGACCTATTCAGGCTGAACAATATGTTGGAGATATTTCCGAATGGGTTCGGGATCAAATCATGCCTATACTAAATACCATTGAAAAATCAGTAATGAATGTAGCAGGTCATCATCACCTGTATCATCGCGGACAATTAAGAGATTACCCGACATACCATATTATTACCGGAGGAGCTTCTTACGACCAGCGTTGGGGACAAGGTTCTGAACAGGATTTTGATGATGTTCAGAAAACCATCGATTACTGGCCTTTCCAGATTGTGGAATTAGATTCGGAAAAAAAATCCATGCATGTCGAAACTTATATCATAGGTAATGAACAGGAAACTTTTGATAAACCGATGTTGATAGATGAGTTTTTCAGGGTATTCGGAAAAGAAAAGCCTAATAAACCCGCTATTAAAGCTCTTCCGAATGAACCGATTAAATTACCTTATACTTTCGAAAGTTCTTCTTATTCCTCCTCTTCGGAGTACGATTACAATAGCGTACAGTTTCAGGTGAGTGAAACACAAGATTTCTCAGATCTTCAATTCGACTTAATAAGAGATTATGAGAATATATATGGTCCGCATCCGCAAGGAGGGGTTTTAACGGATCTTAATAAAGACGTTGATATATTCAAAATCGAATTGGGCGAAACAGAATTATACGACGGTAAACATTATATCCGGGTACGTCACCGTGACCGGAATATGGAATGGTCGGAATGGTCGGATCCGGTTGAGTTCACAACACATGGAGGAAAATCAGGACCTACTACTTTAACCATGACTAAAACAAGTTATGAATTGGATGAAGAAATTGTTTTTACTTATACTAATGCTTCCGGATTAGATAAACAATGGGTAGGTATATATAAAGCCGGACAAAATCCTGCCAATGTTTATTCGACCGCATACAAATACATTGAAGGAACAGAGGGTACTGTTTCATTTACATTAAGTTCTCCGGATACCTATTATGCTGCAATTTTCAAGGATAATGGCTACATTCTTTTAGCACAAACCGAGACTTTTACAGTCGGGAATGTTCCCATTCCGCAAATTAGTACCGATAAAACTAAATATGAAATTGGAGAAGCTATAAAAGTTTCTTTAATAAGTGCTCCTAAATATGAAAAGGATTGGATAGGTATTTACAAGGTAGGAGATACCCCCGGAGCAGGAACACCATCCACAGCCTGGGAGTACGTTTCTACTGCAGTTGATGAGGTTGTTACTATAGAGTCAGAAAAACTAACAGAGGGATTTTATTTTGTAACTTATCTCTTGCAAGACGCTTATGGAGAACCTGGAGAGAGAGTAATTATCCAGATTGGAGACGCAGCGGCTTCTCTCGCTACTGATTATGAAGAATACGAATACAAAGAGCCTATTACCTTTTATTTTGAAAATGGACCCGGAAATCTCGCGGATTATATTGCCATCTACAAAGAAGGAGCTGTACCAGAAGTGGATGATATGGAAGATGGCTTTTTCTTGGAAGGTAAAAGTTTCGGGATCGAAACATGGGAGCAAGAATTAGAACCCGGGAATTATTACGCACAGATATTTTTCGATGCAGGCTTTGACCCTATTTCAAACAAGGCTGTTTTTAAGGTAAAAAAAGAAATTGTAGGAATAGAAAATATTGAGTTGGGGTCTATCCGTATTTATCCGAATCCGGCAAAAACATTCGTGACTATAGAATTAAGCGAAAATTCACCGGAAGACACATTGATCTTTACAGATATAACGGGTACTGTAATAGAAAAGATTCCTGTCTTAAACAGAAAAAGCATTACAATTCCTTTAAAGAACTACAATTCCGGAGTCTATTTTGTACAGGCAAATAGTTATTCAGGAAAACTTATTGTATTATAAAGAAATATCATTAAATTGCTCACCCTGAATAATTATTATAGAGTTATTCAGGTGAGCAATGGTTCATCATATAAAAAAACCACAACCACAAATCCCTATTGAAGTTATAAAAGTAAAAAGTCACCCCTATCTTGTTTAAAATAAGAATTACTTTCCCGATAACTGATAACTGTTCTTTATTGAATTTCTATTTTTTTTCACCTGATCTTCCGGAGCTTTATCCATCTTAGGAAGACTGATCTTTAATATTCCGGATTTTTCATTTGCGGTTATTTTTTCCGTATCTACATTTTCCGGAAGAACAAAACTTCGTGTAAAAGAAGATGAGGTAAATTCCCGTCTCCATACTTTTTCATCCTCACCTTTCTCTTCTGTATTGTTTTCTTTGGATGCAGATATTTTCATTACATTCTTATCTACTTCAATTTTGAAGTCCTCTTTACTGAATCCAGGCACAGAAAGTTCCAGATTGTAAGCTTTTTCGGTTTCTGAAACATTAGTAGCCGGAAGTTCGCTATCACTAAACATGTTGTTGAAAAAATCGTCGGAAAAACGACCGAATACGGAAGGATAATAATTCCTTTTGTCACGTCTTCTTAATTGATTGTTCATATTCATTCCTCCTATTT
>JAJBTS010000239.1 GCA_020860885.1 Bacteroidales bacterium | reverse complement strand
TATTATTCAAAATATTTTTCTCTTTCTTTGCAAATCTTTTATTCCGATAATCTTATTTCAATTTTTTGAAGCATCCGTCCTTTACGATATTCTCTCAAATATTTATATAGTTGATCTTGGTTTAAGATGATTGTTCTTCTAACAGATACCACTTTTACTTCATAAATATCTTTGATGAAAGTCTGAATTTCCTTATCTGTCCAGAAATTATTCATTCCATGGTAAATACTGAATTCCTGCTTTCCTTCGCTGTCAGGCAGTTTAAAAGAATTTGTTGTAATACTATCTCCGTCTGCTTTTTTCAACCAATATACGGTTAACTCGTCATTGGTTTCATTTATTATTTCTATATATGTCATATAATCGCAGGAAGATAGCAGCACAGCAATAAATAGGAATAGGAGTGATCGTGTTTTCATTCGGGTTCATTTTATTTAGGTTATTACAAAGTTTGTATTCATCGGGCAATACAGATCAAATATAGATTATAATTTTAATAATAACCTATCCGGAACAGATGTTATTTAACATATTTAATTAAATTCGAAGGCCGGATCTTTACAGTAATCAGTTAACAGTTAACAGTGATTCCATAACTGGTGACTGGTGACTGTTAACTGATTACTGTTCACTGTTCACTGGTGACTGTTCACTGAAAATATTCGCACGTGCGAATATTTTAAATCGTGGTCGCATTTGAAAAAATGGGACGTGCGAAAATTTATAAACTCTTAATCAAAATAAAACTATGGCACGCATCCGTATAAACCCGAATTCCGGGAAGACGAGAAAGTAGCAAACCTTCCTTACGATACAATAGATAGGTTATCACATCCCTGAGCCTGTGGAAAAGATTTACGTGAAGATACGCCCGTTTCGCATGCAGAATCAGAACGTTTCCATTCCATGCCGGAAAGTCGGGTATTTGAGAACAGGAAGCAATTCCTCTTTCATTCTCGAAGTATCGCCGTAATAGGAAACCATCCCTATTTTGATAAAATCCCGGGTGAGTGGACTGGGAACATTCCATAAAAGGGAGATCCATTCAAAAAAGGTTGCTGCTGTCATAATCATCCAGACCGGCATACGCCAGGGCTTTTTATTGCCTCTGTAAGTTGTGATTTCATCCAGGAATTCCTGTAAAGTCTGGATCCCGTCGTCGCCAATATGATAGATCCCTTGTGCACCGGGTTTTTTGATGGCCGATTCAACAGATAATACAAAATCCTCTTTTGAAATCAGATGGATAAAAGTCGGTTTCCTCCATACTCCTAACAGGTAATGTTTTGCAAACCACTGGGCAGCGTCGATCATCAGGATTCCTGAGCCATAGACCATTCCGACACGCAAGGAAACGGCTTGGATTCCGTTTTTGCGGCATCGGTCAAAAAGAAGGATTTCTTCCTCCAGCCGGGTGTTTGCATGATAAGAGATGGGTTTCTTATCCAGACTTCCCCGTGCCGGATTGTCTGGATTTGTATCTCCTTCGACATGAGGAAAACTGATCAATATGATTTTCTTTACTTTTTGTTTTATGGCTATTTGTAATAAATTACTGAAATAGAGTGTATTCGTTACAGGTAAAAACTTTTCCGGATGGGCTTTAAATAAAACTCCGGCAAAATGGACGACCGTATCGACCCCTTCTAATGCTTCTGTCAGGGTTTCTTTATCGGCCAGGTCGGCTTTGAATAGGTGTACGTTCGGAAGAGATTTTAAGTTTTCCCGTACTTCTTTTTTATGAGTCAGCAGGTTTAACTCTACTGTTTCATTGTCTTTGAGATGTTGAGCCAGTAAATTACCTAAATTCCCTGCAGCTCCGGTGATGAGTACCCGTTGTAATTGCATATTATCTTTCATATTTAATCCGGAACAAATTTAATTCCAAAACCGATGAATAGCAAAATTATATACAGTTTACAGGATCCGGAAAGATCGGATGTATATAAAACCCGAATATTCGTATACAAAACCCAGCCTTTCGTATCATAAAAAAAATAGCCTTTTCATTCCGGTATATCTTCGCAGTAAGAAATCAATCAACTAATAAAATATCAGTTATGAAAACATCGGTTATTTATCGTTACAGGAATGTAAAGCTTTTTTATTTTTTATCCACACTCCTTCCCTGGGCTTTTTGGTTTTTAGCAGGGTATGTCAGTTGGCTTATCCCTTACCGGGAGAGCACTCTGGAAATAGCCAGTTTGCTGGCTTTTATCGGCCTTTTGGCTCCTGTAGTTGTTTCCGGCCTTTTTATTTCGAAAGATAAGGTCTTGCGGGAAGACGTTCTGAAACGGTTCTTTAATTTCAAAGAAGTTCCTCTCTCTTATTTCTTACTGGCTTGCCTGATTATGCCTTTCAGTATCATGACCGCCCAGGTTATTTCTTTATGGTTTGGGTACGATCCTTCACAACTTGTTATTACGGGAAATTTCACTTTTTCTTCGGGTATTTTCCCGGTATGGTTTTTACTGATACTGGCGCCTGTGATCGAAGAACTGGCGTGGCATACGTATGGAACCGATGCGTTAAGAAGCAAATTCAATTTGTTTACTACTTCTCTTTTATTCGGATTGTTCTGGGGGATCTGGCATCTGCCTCTTTCTTCCATCCGCGATTATTATCAAAGCAATGTTCTGGAAGAGGGCTGGATCTACGGATTGAATTTCCTGGTAAGTATTATCCCGTATGTGTTGATTATGAACTGGCTTTATTACAAAACAGGACGGAATATTATTGTTGCCATTGTATTTCATATTACAGCGGGTTTATTCAATGAACTTTTTGCTCCCCATCCCGATAGTAAAATCATACAGACCGGACTCCTTTTAATCTTATCTGTGATTATCGTCGTAAAAGACAAAGAGATGTTCTTCGGAAAAAAGAAGAGGGAAATGGAACCGGCATTGAATCATTCAATAGTAAAAGAGGCCTGATTGGTAATCCATGCTTTGAAAAGTAGAATGTCTAAAAAGTCAACAATCTCATTGTTTAGCCCCCAAAAAGAATGTCCAAAAAATCAATAATCTAATTGTTTAGCCCCCACCCCCCTAAAGGGGGCTATTAAAATTCAATGATTTAAGAAGTCCCCTTCAGGGGATTTAGGGGCAGAAAGTTCTTTTT
>JAJBTS010000392.1 GCA_020860885.1 Bacteroidales bacterium | reverse complement strand
ATTTAAAGATCAATTATAAAGTGAATTTATAAACTTTGTTTCCGGCTTTAACTATATACAATCCTTTGGAAAGATTGACAGTTTCTGTACCTTCAACGTTTCTCTTAGTGATCAGTTGTCCGGAGATAGAATAAACAGCTACTTCACAATTTACTATCGTTTTAATTAATAAAGATTGATTTTCCGGATATACTATTACATCCTGATCTGCAATATCACCCTCTAAACCTACTAATTCAGTAAATTCCAATACAGGCATTACCTTCAGGTCGAACTCATAAGCGGCTCCATTATCGGAATAGAATCGAATGTATCCATCGGTTTCCGATGTTGAAACTCCTGTGATCTGCAAGCGGAATGGAGCATCTTTCTTACCCAATACATATTGAGTAACATCAATTTCCAGAACCGATTTGTTAGGATATTCATCTCTCACGATAACAATTGGAGTAGTTCCGATAACCTGACCTTTAGGTTCTGCATCCATTTCTTCATTTGCAGTCCAAGTCATATCAGAAATAGCTATACTATTTAATTCTTCTGCAGAACGCAATTCCATATGAAGATTCGGAGCCTTTTCTAATGCATCTACAGTCAATTTCAATGTAACTTTATCGTAGGTTGCAGTCATTGAAGTGGCATCGAATTCCATATAACTTCTACGCATATAGGTTGGAGAATTATAAGTAGAATATTGAGCGTATAAGCCGCGATCATTTACATTAGAAACTCCCGCATGAGCCTCGCCGCCTCTTACCCATGTATCTGCAGTAACAGGAATTGTATTTGCCTTAAATGCTCCGACATGAATTGTTTTAGGTTCTTTAACCTCTTGTAGAGTTACAGTGTAAATACCTGAATTCACTACAGCATCATAGAAATCTCCATCAACAATTACTTTTGGATCATGATAAGTCTGGTCTACTGTAAAAGATAACGTATAGTCATTTCCATATATTACATTTTCTTCCGGGTCTTGATTCCAGGAAACACCTTCTCCTTTTGTTGTTGCAACAGCAACAGACTTCAATGTTGCAGTAATAGCAACTATAGCGCCATCTTCAACCTCAGTCAGGATCACTGAATAAGTATTATTACTTAAAGAAGGATCACCCGCTATAGCTTTTGTTGGTGTTATTGCTGGATTCTCATATCCTTCAGCCAATGTGAAAGTAATCGTTGAAGTTGAAGGGGATAGGTATTCTTTATCGTCGTTTAATACTGGAGATACGATGGTCACATATTCTGGAGCATTTACGGTAACAGTTGCCAAGGTAGACTCAGCTATAATAGAAACAGTTGTTGTTCCCCTAACTGTCAGGTTCAAAGTATATGTACCATTCACTAAATCTCCAATCGGAGAAGGCTCATTATTAACAGTTACTACAGGAACAGCATTTTCTTCTACCTGATAAACAATGCTTAATTGTTCTCCGTATTTCAATGAAGCAGTCGCCGGTGATTGAAGAATAACACCTTCTCCAGCAGTAATATTAATATCGAAAGATGTTCTTTCAAACTCCCATGCATATTTATTATCATAGGTTTCAAGAGTTTTCGCCCAGTTGGGTTGTGCTTCACTGAGGGTATTCGTCAGTATAGGCTGAGCATTGTACCTGTGAGCTCTGATCACTGCCTGATAAGGTTTGTCAGGATTATTGGTAGAGAAAACATGTTTCAAAACCCAGTCTTTGCCCGTTGCACTGGTAGTCAGGATAGAAGTTTCCGCAGCCAAATCCAACGATTCACCGGTAGCTTTGGCCACAACCTGAATTTTATAGGACTTATCCGAATAACCTTTACTTACAAAACCAAACAACTGATTGTCTGAATCTGTTTTTTCTGCCAATGAGAAAGATTTAGTCTCCGGATCGATTGTCAAATATTTTGCTTCTCCTGCGATTTCCGTATCCAGGGATTTTATTCTGAACCATTCCCCGATTGTTTCTGATCCGACAGGAGCAATTACCGGATAGAAATCATCCAACACTTCTGCTGATGTGAATAACCACGCACGTGGACTACCGGTTAAGCCATTAGGTAAAACGGCCGGAGGTACGGTAGCATTATTGCTTTCAATAGAAAAGTCACTTCCCTGATTTAAGCCACCCGCATAATTTACATTTTTAGTTTTAATAGTAACCCAGGAACTTAATGTTTCTCCATTAGGAGCAGTTCTTGCTATTGCAAACATATAAGAATCCTGAGTCGACTCGGTTGGCTCTTCAGAGGCTGTTACAAGGCGAGTCGCTGTATAAGATAAATATTTACCATCCTTATTTATTAAATAATAATATTCATCTTCAGGAGAAGCTACTACTTTCCATTTCTGAGCATTCCGATCAATTACTCCGGCTAAAATAGATTCATACGTAACATTTCCAGCTACAGCAGGTGCAGTAATCATAGATGAGAAGCGTCCGTCACTGTCATTGATTGGTTTCTCTGCAGCATCACTACTATGCCCGTTTCCGATATAGTACCATACTTCTGTAGTTGCATTGCTTAAAGTAATCAAACCACCTGCTATCTCCTGAGTTTGTTCCGCTTTTGCAGTAATTGTTACTGTGAAATCTTCCTGAACAGAAGCTATTGTCAATGTATATGTTCCTGCTTCTTCTGTTAATTGCTCATCCGTAGCTTCTACATCATTAATCTTAACTACAGGCTCATAACCGGCAGCAATAGTAAATGTTAAAACAAAAGGTTTTCCAGACTCTACCGAATAAGGAGAATCTCCTTCCGGTGTTTGAATTTCGATCTGATCATCTTTAGTCAAAGTAACATCGTAGGTAACGATTCTTTCAAATTCCCATGTATATTTATTATCATAGGTCTCAAGAGTTTTTGCCCAGTTGGGTTGAGCTTCACTGAGAGTATTCGTCAAGATAGGCTGAGCATTGTATCGGTGAGCTTTAATTACTGCCTGATAAGGTTTCTCAGGATTATTGGTAGAGAAAACATGTTTCAAAACCCAGTCCTTGCCTGTGACACTGGTAGTTAATATGGAAGTTTCTGCTGCCAGATCCAGCGCTTCGCCGGTAGCTTTTGCCACAACCTGAATTTTATAAGACTTATCCGAATAACCTTTACTTACAAAACCAAACAACTGATTGTCTGAATCTG
>JAJBTS010000438.1 GCA_020860885.1 Bacteroidales bacterium | reverse complement strand
CATATTCAGCTTTTTCTAAAACAACATTAAGATCATATTCCTTTTTAGGAAATTCAAAATTAAATTTTTCACACAATTTCGGATCCAGAATACCTACAATAATTACTCTCTCACGCTTTTGAGGTAAACCAAAATCCAGAGCATTAAGAATTTTCCATTTAAAATGATAACCGAGATTGAGCAATCTTTCTTGTATCACCCCGAAAGTTTTTCCTCGATCATGAGTAACAAGCTGCTTTACATTTTCTAACAGTATAACCTTGGGGTGATGAAAATTTAAAATTCTTTCTATTTCAAAGAACATTGTTCCTCTTGTATCCGCAAACCCCAAACCTTTTCCGATAATTGAAAAGGCTTGACAAGGGAATCCTGCCAAGAGTATTTCGTGTCGAGGGATACTATCGGCACTTATTTTGGTAATATCCCCAAATGGCATTTCTCCGTAATTCGCAAAATATGTGCGTTGAGCTGGAGCATCCCATTCAGAAGAAAACACACATTTATAACCCAATTCATTAAAGGGAAGCCGTATTCCTCCTATCCCAGCGAATAGATCAATAAAAGTATGTTTAGATGTTTCGGGAGATGGGAAAGGTACTCTAAAGAACTGATCAAACAATCCATACTGAGCTGTGGTTTCGGCCACATTTAAAATTTGGTCGTCATCCCAATTCATACCTTGTAAAAATTCCTTTCGCTTTAGAAAACTTTTAATTGCGAAAACTATGGATTTTCGAGTTTTATCATCCGCAGCAAGACTTCCATGAAGAAAATGGGAAAGGATAGCCATTTGATTCTCTATGGATGTCTCTCCATAGATTTTAAGACCATCTTCTGTAATTTCTTCAGGACAATCAACAAGTTGTACCGGAAAATCTTTGTTTATTATTTCGTCATCTGCTAAAAGCATAGATAATTATTATCGATAGTTTTGTAAAGTGGTTATGCAAAGTTAAGGAATTTTCTTTATTCTCACAAATCTTACAAATACGTTTTTATCATTTGTGAGTTTGAAGAAAAATCCTTAATTTTGCATACAACTTAAGTTTGAGATATTTATGGATGAGAGAAAGTGGAAGATATTATCTTCTGAGTACTTGATAAAGCGACCTTGGCTTACGGCTCGGCGCGATCGCGTAGAGTTGCCAGACGGACGTGTTAATGATGAATACTATGTGCTTGAATACCCCACTTGGATAAATGTGATTGCCATTACAGAAGATGGCAAAATCATTATGGAGCGCCAGTATCGCCATGCTATAGGTGAAACCAGATTTGAAATTCCAGCTGGCGTGGTAGAGCCTGGTGAAGAACCATTGGCTGCTGCAAAGCGTGAACTAATGGAAGAAACGGGCTATGAAGGCGGAGAATGGTCGCTCCTGATGACAATGGCTCCAAACGCCAGCTCTATGAACAACCTTAATTACAGTTATATCGCCAAAGGAGTCCGCCCTACAGGCACACAGCATCTCGATGCCACCGAGGATTTAGAGGTCATCCTAATGGAAAAGAAAGATGTCATTGACCTCCTTCAAGCAGGCGAGTTGCGCCAAGCCCTGATGATTGCCCCCCTCTACAAAGCCCTCTACAACGGCCTATTGTAACCAAGATTATTCATTCTATAGGAATAATTCTATGAGATTTTGTAGAGTTATAGAAGAAACCAAAGATTTGGATAATCAATGGTTTGGGAAGACATTTGCCAAAATAATTGAAGGTAAATACCTAACTATTAACATTACGCTGGCCAATGTAGTAAAAGATAAGACGTGCTGGATAACCATAGAGATCCCCACCATAAACAATCCTTTTGATTTCAGTAATATTGAAATTAACAATGGCATCTGTAAACCAGATTATTCCTATGGAATTAGCGATCCTCATTTAGAACCTCAAAGAACGGGAAAAGCTATTTTGAATATTTGGAACGAACCTCTTTATTCCACCTTAGATTATTTTACCGAGTTCAGAACTGTCATTCTGATTTATAATCACATTCTTAAAAGATTTGTATTCTTTGAAGAAGAAAATGATAGTTACACTATTAGGAATTATGAATGGGAAGTGAATAATAAAGGTCATCTGATAGGAAGAGATACAGCAACTGGTAATCATTGCTTTACTTGGCAACCCATAGGAAGTAGGTTGTCTAAAGTGACCAAGGTCCCTAAAAGTGCCATAAAGTTTGAACTATAAAACTTGTTATTTTTGAATTGAAAAATTGAAAAAATTTGGAGAATCGTGAGAAGTTTACTACCTTTGTAACCTCTAGATACAAAAGAAATACAGTGGAAGAATTCTTTACATATAACAAAGACAATATTCATTTGGGTAATAGTGACTTGTTTGAACTATTACCCAATTTGCCCTCTGATTTTTTTGATCTAATTATTGTGGATCCGCCTTATGGTGCTTCTACTACTCACAAATGGAGTTATGGGGATGGAAAGAAACAAGCAGGTTTTGGAGGAGAATGGAAAATCACAAGAGAAGCTTGGGATTTACTATCACAAAATGATTCTTTTACAAATACGTTTATATGGTTAAAAGAACTCAAGCGTATCGTAAAAAACACAGGTTCCATTTGGATTCACTCTACTTACCATAATTCTGGTTTTGTGAATGTCTGTTGTCAAATATTAGGGTTAGAAATTATCAATGAAGTTGTTTGGTATAAACGAAATTCTTTCCCTAACCTTTCTGGCCGTAGACTTACAGCAAGTCATGAGACCATCCTGTGGGTACATAAAGGAGGTGAAAAATCAAGAAATTATTATTTTAATTATGAAGCCTCAAAGGAATATGTTTATCCCTCTGATCGGATCAAGGGGAAAGGAAAACAAATGCGAACTGTATGGGATATTCCAAATAATAAAACAAAAGAAGAAATGAAGTTTGGCTCACATCCTACACAAAAACCTATCGCTGTTTCTGATCGCATTATTACCATCTGCGGACAAGAAGAAGGAAATCTTTTTGTCCCCTTTGCTGGATCGGGCACTGAGATGGTGGCAGGCCTTAATCATAAGATGAATGTATATGGTTGTGAGATTGATCCAGAATATTTCAAAATTGCTAAATAGAGTGTCAAATATTTTGTAAAGAAATTTAAGCGGATTTAGACAGCACTTCCCT
>JAJBTS010000388.1 GCA_020860885.1 Bacteroidales bacterium | reverse complement strand
AAATATATTTTGAATAGTTTCTACATATATCTTTTTGATACTATATAGAAAGTATTCTGTATTGTTTCACTAACTAATGATAATAAATGAAAAAATATATCTTTTTTACCTTCACATTCTTATTTATCGTACAAATTTTGTCTGCCGTAACTCCTAAAAGTACAGGAGTTACTATCACTGGAAAAATAACAGATAAAAATACCGGAGAACATATATCGTTTGCAAATGTTGAAGTCGTGGGAAAAGGGGCAGGAGCTTATTCCGATGATAACGGATATTTTGAAATTAAAGACCTGGAGGCAGGAGAATATACCCTCCGGGCAAAAAATTTAGGATATCTTACCGAAGAAAGAAAAATTGAAATAAAAGCTTCGGATGATGATATAACAGTAGACTTTAATCTGGCTACGGATGAAGTTATGATCCAAGAAGTCGTTGTTTCTTCTAATAGAAGTGAGATAAAACGCATCGATGCTCCTATCGTAGTAAATGTGATGGGGATTAAGTTATTTGATGTTGTTAATTCCGTAGACCTGGCAAAGTCTCTGTCTTTTCAATCGGGCCTCCGGGTTGAGAATAATTGCCAGAACTGTGGTTTTCCTCAGGTCCGTATTAATGGATTGGAAGGCCCTTATTCTCAGATACTAATAAACAGCCGCCCGGTTATTAGTTCTTTATCGGGAGTTTACGGATTGGAACAAATTCCCGTTAATATGATCGACCGGGTGGAGGTCGTACGAGGAGGTGGATCTGCGTTGTTTGGAGCCAATGCAGTGGCCGGAACAATTAATATTATTACAAAAGATCCTGTTAATAATTCTTTCCAGCTCACTACAACGATGTCGAATATGGATGGGAAATCCTGGGAACAATATGTAGGGGCAAATGCATCTCTCGTTTCTTCCGACAATGCTTATGGAATCGCTCTTTATCAATCTTATCATAATAGAAACGCTTACGATAGGGATGGTGACGGCTTTTCGGAAGTAGGAAAACTGAATATGAATAATTTTGGATTCCGGTCTTATTATCGTCCTTCAGAAATGAGTAGGATCAATTTAGAATATCATGCCACGAAAGAGTTCCGAAGAGGAGGAAATAATCTGGATCTTCCGCCTCATGAAACGGATATTACGGAACAGACGGAACATGTGATTAATAGCGGAGGTTTGAGTTACGATCTTTATATGGATGATTATAAACATAAAATCTCTGTTTACGGGTCCGCTCAGCATGTAGATAGAAAAAGTTATTACGGAGCTTTGAAAGATACCAGTGCGTATGGCAAAACCAATGATCTTACCTGGGTGGCGGGAGCTACTTATACGGGAAATTTTGATAAACTATTGTTTGCTCCTGCTATTTTTACTGCAGGATTGGAATATCAGGATAATTCTATGGAAGATATTCAATTGGGATATGCAGATCAAGGGCTGGATCAGGAAGTTCGTATTGGTGGGGTTTTCGCTCAAAGTGAATGGAAAGTAAATTATTTTACTTTCTTAGCGGGAGCACGTATGGATAAGCACAATCTGATAGACGATCTTATTGCAAGCCCCCGGTTGAATGTGATGTACAAACCTTCTGATTTCATGCAGTTCAGAACCACTTATTCCACCGGATTCCGGGCGCCTCAGGCTTATGATGAAGACTTGCACATTACAGCAGTAGGAGGGGAACGAATGAAGATCGTTCTGGCTCCGGATCTTAAACCGGAACGTTCTCATAGTTTTAGTGCCTCGGCCGATTTTACAAGAACGTTCGGACACTTTCAGGCTAATTTCTTAGTGGAAGGTTTTTATACAACTTTAAATAATGTTTTCGTCCTGGAAGTGATTGGACATGAAGAAAATACAACTATCCAGAAAAGAAGGAATGGAGATGGGGCTAAAGTATATGGAATTAATTTCGATGGAAAAATAGCTCATGGAACGGATGCTCAACTGCAAGTCGGATTTACTGTTCAGCGAAGCAGATATAAAGTGGAAGAAGCATGGAGTGAAGATCCGGGTGTTCCTCCTACAAAACGTATGACCCGTACCCCCGATTATTATGGTTACTTCACCTTTACTTCAGCTTTATCCAAATGTTTCGATATTTCTTTATCGGGTATCTATACCGGTCCAATGATTGTGCCTCATTTTGCCCCGGATCCTGCAGAAATAGCTCTCCATTATAAGGAGGGTTATAAGTATTCCTATATGGAACAGGATAAAATGGAAGATACCCCTGATTTTTTTGAGTTAAATCTTAAATTAAACTACACTATTCCTTTGAAAGGTAATCTTAAATTGCAGTTGAATGGAGGTATCCAGAATATTTTTAATAGTTTCCAAAAGGATTTGGATAAAGGAGCGTTCCGGGATTCCGGATATTTTTATGGTCCGACTCAGCCAAGAACCTTCTTCTTTGGATTAAAAATTATGGGTTAATCTGTTGATAGTAAAACTACTATTTAATTAGTGTTTACTGACTACTATTCACTTTCCTATTCTTAAAGCGCTCGGGTACTTTATTTAACTCAGCCCTCAGGTATATATCTGAGAAGCGCTGGGATATATATCTCAGGTACTTCGCGATACTTTTCACCTCCTCCCTCAGATATATACCCCAGAGCCGCTGAGATGTATACCCGAGAGGTAAGAAGTAGAAGCAAAGTATGATTGGGAATTGGTAAACAAAAGAATGGAGGTATCTCCTAAAGAAATACCTCCTCAATTTTCGATAACTTTTTAAACAATCTTTATCTTGTTATTACTCTAATCTCAGCGATCGGCATATATCCGCTGTAGAGAATTAAATAATCACTAAGGAGACCTCCATACTTAGGTTTAAGGTATAGAACTCCATCTTCTGTTACTATGGATCCTTGTACAGATGGTCTTGTCTGGCAGTAAGTGGTTTCAATGATTTCAATAAAATCATTATCGTAAGAACCATACACTTCAAATTTGTAATAACCATCTTCATCCATGTTTTCCGGAGACCAATCTGCATAAACGTATAAACTGTACCAAGTCGAAGCTGCATCGGTTTGTTCAACCTGTGCCGGGTTTGCGTCATTATTCGCTTTCATTCCTAATGTAGAGCTTACCGAAATAATGGTAAACATCATAATTCCAATAATTAAGTTCTTTTTCATGATTTTGATATATTAAAATGAATGT
>JAJBTS010000204.1 GCA_020860885.1 Bacteroidales bacterium | reverse complement strand
TTTATTAGCTTTTTGTTCATAATTTTTCTGGACGTAAATGCCAGAGATCGTATAGAAATCGGCTCCGAATGGAAATTTAAAACAAGCATATCCACCAATGCTCCGGCCGCAACCGATTACAACGATACATCCTGGGATAAAGTGAATATTCCTCATACATGGAATGCTTTCGATGCTCAGGATGGAGGAAATAATTACCTTCGCACGACTAGCTGGTATCGCAAGACTTTATCGTGGGATCCTGCTTTTGAAGGAAAAAAAATATACATAGAATTACTCGCTGCTTCTTTGCAGGCAGAATGTTTTGTAAATGGAGAATCCGTAGGGGTTCATAAAGGCGGTTACACAGCTTTCAGATTTGATATTACCGACAAAATGCAAGCAGGCGATAATCTGATAGCCATTAAAGTAAACAACCAAAAGTCTCAGGAAATAGCTCCTTTATCCGGTGATTTTTCTGTTTTCGGTGGGATTTACCGAAAAATATTTTTGGTCATAACGGACCCCGTGCATATTGATATGGAAGATCATGGTTCTTCCGGATTGTTCTTAAGCACTTCCAATGTCAGTAAAGAAAAAGCAACTCTCGAAATCCGGGCAAAGATTGTTAATGATTCTCCGGATGAAAAAGAAGTGAAGGTAAATGCGGTATTAAGAAACCCCGATACCTTTGAAGCTATCAGTGACGTAGCCAAGCCCTTGTTTGATATTGAGGCAATGAAACCAGGAGGAAGTCCTATTGAAAATGTTTCGGAAACATGGACTATTCCAGCCGGGGAAAGCATTGAATTCAAAAAGGTTATAGAAATAAACAATCCTCACTTATGGAATGGGAAAACGGATCCTTACCGCTATCAGGTGGACTTTACCGTTCTTGAAAATGAACAGGTGGTTGATTCTTTGACCGATTATGTGGGCTTCCGTTATTTCTCAGCGAACAAAACAGGTTTTTACCTGAATGGAGAACTTTATCCCTTGCGTGGAGTATGCAGACATCAGGACCGGAAAGATAAGGGTTATGCAATTACCGAGAAAGACCATGCCGAAGATTTCGGATTGATGTATGAGATGGGGATCAATACCGTACGCCTCGCTCATTATCCCCACGATCCTTATATGTATGAATTGTGTGATAAATACGGGATAGTAGTATGGGCAGAGATCCCGTTTGTGAATGAAATCGGTACTGCTTCTACCTTCAAAGATATTACAAAGAATCAATTGGTAGAGCTTATCCGCCAGCATTACAATCGTCCTTCCATTCTTATGTGGGGCATGCAAAATGAAGTATGGAATACTTTTGATGCTCAAATGAGAGTTTTCGGAAAAGAATTAAATGATTTATCTCATCAGGAAGATCCCAGCCGGCTTACCGTACAGGCTCAGGCGGTTAGTGAACCTTACAATTGGCCGACTGATTTATATGCATGGAATCTATATCCGGGGTGGTACCGTTCGGATACCTTACTCGAAATACTGGAAGGCTTCTCTTCCCGGAAAGAAACGATAGGTATGTCGGAATACGGAGCCGGAGGAAGTATCAATCACCACGAAATAGATCCGCCACAACCGGCACACGCAGGAAAATGGCATCCCGAGGAATATCAGAGTAAAGTTCACGAAGAAGCTATTACTGCCATTACCGCAAATAAACATATCTGGGGAACATTCTTATGGAATATGTTCGACTTCGCTGCCGACACCCGCTCCGAAGGGGATGCCAACGGAATCAATGATAAAGGAATGGTTACTTATGATCGGAAAGTAAAAAAAGATAGTTATTACATCTATAAAGTAAACTGGAATCCGGAACCTGAAGTGTACATTGCGAGCCGCCGGTTCAACGAACGCGATTTCAGCGAAACTCCTGTTATCATTTACTCCAATTGTGATGAAGTGGAATTATTCATAAATGGAGAATCTGCAGGTAAAAAACTCTCCACCAGTGTAAATTGTGGGATATACCGTTGGGATGATGTATTCTTAACCAAGAATGCAGATAATGAAATCAAAGCGATTGGAAAAAAAGATAATGCAGAATATAACGATATAGTTATCTGGAAAAGAACATTAAGCAACACGACAGAGCTGGCAAGCAAGGATCTTTTTGTTAACAATACCCGGAAGAAGATATCTCTTATTAAAGAAGTTTCCGCAGAATCCGTTCAGCAGGTCATAGAAGGAGTTAAAGGAGCTACTTTTATACTGGTGGATAAAGATGGCTCCACTCCTATTACAGAAGGATTAATAAAAGCCGGAATGAAGTTGCTTGTAACTTCCGAATCCGGGACAGCCACAGCTACTTTTGAATTTACCACTGCAGATCATATTGCACTTGGGAAAAATATCACTACGGATTCTTCCGAACCACAAAATCCCGTTATTAACGCAATAGACGGAGATAAATCAACACGATGGGCGGCTGCAAACAGTCAATCTCATTGGCTTGAACTGGATCTCGGAAAAGAATATGTGCTGAATGAAATTAAAATTCATTGGTTTAACAGTGCAACTAAAAGATATTATCAATATACGGTAAGCAGCGGGAAAAACAAAAACAGCTACCAAATCATAGTAGATCGGTCAAATAGTACTCAACAAGATATAGTTACGGATAAAATTGATAATAAAATCGGTCGCTATGTAAAAATAAATGTAATAAAAGGTTCTGTTTCGAGTGCATACCCGTCTCTTTATGAAATAGAATTGTATGGTTGGACCATTGAATCGGATGATTACGATATTAATTATAACAATCAGACCATACGTGTCCCGGATACGGGAACAACTGTTACTACCGAACAATTCCTGAATAAGCTGTCATTTTACGGAAATGAGACCCACACGTTGGAAAGTGCTGCTTACTACATTCAGAACGGAGACAAACTAATAGTAACCGATTCGAACGGTAAAAAGAATTCTTTTACTATCTTGATCGGAGATGGTACCGGTTACGATTCTGTTACCGATAATACTTCTATGTTTCAGATCGAGAATCACAGGGATGCTGTGCGTATCCAGCTGAATGATCCTCTCAATCAGGCTCTCCTTAAAATTACAGATGTATCAGGTAAACTTATTTATAGCGGAATCATTGAAAAAGAATTTTCTATGTCTTTAGATAAAGGTATTTATCTGTTCTCCGTAGAAAAAGAGCCCTATGGAAATAATG
>JAJBTS010000376.1 GCA_020860885.1 Bacteroidales bacterium | reverse complement strand
TTCTTAATTAATTGATTTAAACCACAAAAATACAAAGTTTAACGAAGAATTGTTTATTTACTCAGAAGTTTATGACCTATCCGGCAAAAGATACACTTCTTTTTATCGCAATATTCCCGCTTTAGTTGTATAATAGCCTGACTATCGCCTGCATGTTCAATGATTATGCCTTGTTTCCTGAATATATTGACTATAAAATTATTCTCCGGTTTAATCTCTTCTAATAAACGAAGAGCTGTATCCTGATGCTTTTCAATATTTTTTTGTTTCCCGTAAGCCAAAAGTATAGGAACTACCGTATTAATGATTAAAAGATTAATCGTATTTATTCCTAATCTTTTCGGCCGGAAAACAGAATTCTTATCGAACTTAAAATGAGTATCCCAGTAAGAATTCATATCCATATTAAATAGGGATTGAAACTCTTTCAGTTGTGCCATTTCAAGTATCGGTGACAACATATTGGGATACCGTCTGATCTGCCCTGCCAATTGCACTATCTTAATGTGTGGGAAATTGCGGGGACGTATCCTTAAGTTTTTAAACACAAAAGAATCCAAGTTGTTTAATTTATATTTAACGGATAAAAACCGATATTCTTTCTGCAAATCCGAATAGTATGGATTTTCTTCTATTGACTCTTCCAGCAAACCTGCCTGTCCCAGAAATAAAGCTTCCGTTTGAAGAATAGAATCCCTATGCTTGAGAATATATTTCAGTGGAAGACCTTCTGCCAATCTCTGAAAAGAATCATTATTAAGCCCAAAGCCAAAATTGCGGGCTAAAATAATATACAGAACTTCGTTCCAGTCGTTTTTATGTTTTTTCAACAGGAATGAGATTTGGGTGGTCTTGTTTTCTAACCGTTCCATCAATAACGAAGCTTTCCAGTCGGAAAGATAAATTTCAGGAATCTCCCACAACCTTCCGACGCAGGGAACGGAATAATCGGAATGCAATAAAAAATGATAATTTTCTTTAATTTTCCGGGGGATAGGAATAATCCATTGAGGAATTAGTCGGCCTGCCGAATTATTTATATCTAACTCGTCAATCGATTCCACTACATGTAAGATAACCGAGTTGTATGCAGGATCCCGGTCATGGGCATGTTTGTACCAGTCGGAAGATTGAGTGTGCATTTCTATATTTCCGGCCCATATCTTATCTCCCAGTTTAATTTTTGCATTAAAGAAATCCGGGCCTGCGTTCGGATTATGTATTCCCGGATCAATGATTTCCAGGGAGAGACCCTCGATGGTTTGAAAATTTCCAGGAACATATAGCTTATGTTTCCAGACATAATGAAGTAAAGTTTCCATAGTTTAGTCATCTTTTGGTTATTATTGGAATACAAAAATAAAACTATTATTTTCATTTTTTGGCAGATAGAACAAAAAAATGTTAAGTTTGTCATTGAAATGTTTTGAATAAAATTTATGAAAAGAACAACCCTGATTTTACTCGTTTTATTAGGCCTTTTACCTGTCCATGCACAGAATGGCCATAATCCTCTTTCATTAAAAGATATTGTCGAAGGAAAATTTTCTGCAAGAGGCATTCGGATGATGCGGTCATTACCCGACGGAGAACATTATACTGCTTTAAGTAATGATAATAAAGCTATACTGAAATATTCTTATAAAACCGGTGAGTTAACGGATACTTTATTTCATGTGGATAAAGCCCGGGAAACAAAATTGGAATCTATTCAGGGTTATTCAATAGATTCCAGAGGATACCGTATTCTGGTTTGGAATGATGTTGAATATATCTACAGACGTTCCTGGAAAGCAAATGTTTACGATTACGATGTAAGACGTAATTATTTGAAACCCTTGTCGGATTATCCCGGAAAAATGATGATACCTACTTTTTCTCCCGATGGGAGAATGGTTGCCTTTGTAAAAGAAAATAATATCTGGATTAAAAAATTTGATTTTGATACGGAAGTGCAGATAACTCAGGACGGAGAAATGAATAATATCCTGAATGGAGTTACGGACTGGGTTTATGAAGAAGAATTCGGACAAACCAACCTTATGTCGTGGTCTTCAGATAGCCAGTTTCTTGCGTATGTGAAATCTGATGAATCCCAAGTTAAGAGTTTTGAGTTCCAGTACTACAAAGGAAAGCTTTATCCGGAATCTTATGTATTCAAATATCCTAAGGCCGGAGAAGATAATTCAAAAGTAGCATGTTACGCTTACAACATAGAAACAAGAGATACCCGGAAAATGGAGGTTCCTCTGGATGATGACGGATATATTCCCTCTATCCGTTTTACAGAAAACCCCGATCAATTAGCCGTGATGACATTGAACCGACATCAGAATAGTTTTGATATGTACTTTGTGAATCCGAAATCGACAGTGGCCAAATTGGTTCTTCACGATGAAAATAAATATTACATTGATCCGGATTGGATATTGGCTATTGATTTTGAAAAGGATAACTTTGTGTATGTGAGCGAAAAAGATGGGTATACTCATATATATCTTTATTCTATGACAGGAGTTCTGGAGAAACAAATGACTTCAGGAACATGGGATGTAACGGCAATATATGGTTTTGATCCCGAAACAAAGACTGTTTTTTATCAATCAGCAGAAGAAAGTCCGATGCGACGATCGGTATATAAGATAGATATTAAAGGAAACAAAACAAAGTTATCTGCACTGGAAGGTACAAATAATGCTACTTTTAGCAGAGGATTCAAATATTATGTAAATAATTACTCAAATGTAACTACTCCTACTTTGATCACTTTACACGATCAGAAAGGAAAGCAGCTTTTTGTCCTTAATGATAATGCCGCAGTAAAAAACCGGTTGCAGGAATTTAGGTTTAATACCAAAGAATTCTTTACTTTTGCAAATGATAATGGGGATATTCTTAACGGATGGATGATCAAACCTTCCGATTTCTCTGCGAATAAAAGATATCCGGCACTACTGGTACAGTACAGCGGGCCGAACTCACAGCAGGTACGCGACGCTTACGGAATGGATTGGTATAATTACCTGGCGGAGCAGGGATATATTATTGTTTCAGTAGATGGGAGAGGTACTGCAGCCCGTGGAGATGAATTCAGGAAATGTACTTATATGAAATTAGGGATTTTGGAGTCGGATGATCAGATTGCTACGGCTAAGTATCTTGCAGGACAAAGTTATATTGACAAGAATAATATGGCTATTTGGGGTTGGAGTTTCGGAGGATTTACCACCCTTATGTGCATGAGTCGCGGAAACGGAATCCTAAAAGCCGGGGTAGCTATTGCTCCTGTAACCGATTGGAGATTTTACGATACGGTTTATACGGAACGGTTTATGCGTACCCCAAAAGAAAATAATGCTAACTACGATTTGTGTGCTCCCTTGAAAATGGCTGATAAGTTACAGGGGCGTTTGCTTTTGATCCATGGAACGGCTGACGATAATGTTCATTATCAGAATTCGGCGGAATATATGAAAGCTCTACAGGAAGCAGGAATTCCATTCAATGCTATGCCTTATACGGATAAAGATCATAGTATAGTGGGAGCCAAATCAAGAAATCATTTATATACAGGCGTGATTGAATTTTTAAATATCTATTTGAAAGGACAAATTTAAATGAGCTGTACTCACAGTAAGTTGCGTAAACCCGAATGGTTGCGCGTTAATTTAGGTAATAATGAAGATTATTCTGCTACAGGGAAAATAATAAAAAGCAAGTCTCTTCATACTATTTGTGAGAGTGGAAAATGTCCCAACAGAGGAGAATGTTGGAACCGGAGAACTGCTACCTTCATGATCGCAGGAGATATATGTACCCGTTCCTGTAAGTTTTGTAATACCAAATCAGGACGCCCATTGCCTTTAGATAAGGAAGAACCGTTCAAAGTTGCAGAATCAGTACGTACCTTAGGCTTAAAGCATGCTGTGATAACTTCTGTAGACAGGGATGACCTTCCTGATTATGGGGCAGCGCATTGGGCGGAAACCATCCGTCAGGTCAAAAGAATCAATCCGGGCATAACGATTGAAGTTTTAATTCCGGATTTCAGAGGAAATAAAGTTTTTTTACAACAGGTTATAGATGTACGTCCGGATATTATTTCTCATAATATAGAGACGGTTGAGCGATTAACACCCTTAATAAGAAGTGTGGCTAAATATACTACAAGCCTGGAGGTATTGGAATATATAGCTTCTTCCGGAATTCCTGCGAAGTCAGGTATGATGTTGGGGCTGGGAGAAACGCGGGAAGAAATCATCCGTACCATGGAGGATTTGCATCTTTCCGGATGTACCTTACTTTCGGTAGGTCAGTATCTTCAACCTTCAAAGAATAATGTTGAAGTAGCAGAATATATAACTCCGGAGATTTTTGCCGAATATAAAAGTTTGGCTTTGAATATAGGATTCGTGCATGTGGAATCTGGTCCCCTGGTTCGTTCTTCTTATCATTCTATTGATTATTTGTAAGCAGAGGATTTCTGTCGGGAACAAAAATGGTACGGTCTTTGTTCTTACAGCGAGGGAAAAATGAAGTGGAAAAGTTTACGATGATTTAATATGAGTACTCAGAAAGCAATAGTTCCTTTATTGACTCCTATCATTGGGATGATGCCCGTTGTCGGCTTTTTTCTCGTTGATAGCTTCTCGTCTTACAATGCAGCTCTTATGTCTGCGTTGGTAATATACATTGCGTATTTCCTGATAGGAGTATTATGGCTTAAATACGAGCCTACCTATACAATTTTACTATCAACCGTATCCTTCTTAATTTTTATTGGTGTATCTATAATAACACCTTTCAATCTTTTATATATTTCGAAAGCTTCTGTCTTTTTCAGTCTTTCAATTATTTTAGTTTTCTTTATTTTTACCCGGATGCAAGGTTTTTTCCGCGCCAAAATATTACTTAAAGAAGATAAGAATCCGGAATTTAAGATCCTGAAATTCGATTCGGAACTCTATGTCATGAAGATGGTACTGTTTACTCAGGTAACTTACTTACTGATTGTTCTGGTTTATCAACTTCTTCCTGATAATTATCATAATACAAGGGCTGATTTTATTATTTATCATTTAATTATTCTGATTTTTATTACCGTTCATATTTTATATGAATTTATTCATTGGAATATGATAAGAAAACGGATGAATAATGAAGAATGGTTGCCGATTGTGGATGACACCGGAGGTGTACATGGTAAAATAGCCTTAAGTGTGAGCCAGATGTCGGGAGATAAATATATGCATCCTTTGGTTCGTATTGCTCTTATCAATAAAGGACGGTTGTACCTGAAAGAGCGTTCCGGTTTTCCTCTTTCAGAAAATCATTTTTTGGATTATCCTTTTGAACGTTATCTTCGTTTTGAAGAAACTTTGGATGAAGGGGTAAAAAAACTTTTTCTGATTATGGAGTGAGAGCAGATCTTCCTTCCCGCTTTATTTTCCGGTATGCCGATAAAAACATTGAAGTTAATCGATTGATCTATTTATATGCCTGCAATATCACGGATGATAAATTACTGGATACTCTGGATCTGGCCGGAGGAAAATGGTGGACCGGTAAACAGATCGATGAAAACTTAAAAACGGGATTATTTTCTCCTGTTTTTGAGAAAGAGTACGATTTACTGGAAACCACTATTCTTATGGCAGATCGTTTGATGCGGAATCTGGCGGAGAACTAAATCCGTTCATAAATTCCTCCGGGCATACAGCGCACAAGACCTTTCATTTCCATCTCGAAAAGTATAGCCGCAAGTTTACTGATAGTAAAATTTGTTTCGATAGCCATACTATTGAGCTGGATTTTCTTTTGTTTGGAGAATAAGCCAATCACTGTTTCTTCTTCAGGAGATAACTCCTGGAAGATTGGTTTTTGAACCACTGGAGGCTTGACCTGTGTTTTATCCCATCCCATTTCTTTGAAAAGATCGTCAGCAGAGGTTATTAATGAAGCCTTTTTTTCTCTGATAAGTTTGTTGCATCCCAAAGAATAAGGATCATTTACTTTTCCCGGAAAAGCAAAAACATCTTTGTTATAAGAATCGGCTATTGAACTTGTAATTAAAGCGCCTCCTTTTTCTGCCGACTCTACGACAATTGTACAGTCCGACATTCCAGCCACAATTCTGTTTCTTTTAATAAAATTCTGGCGATCCGGCTTATTTCCGCTCATAAAGTCACTCAGAAGACCTCCGTTGCTCAGCATTTCTACGGCTATATTCCTGTGTGAATAAGGATAGATCCGGTCCAGGCCATGGGCTAGTACTCCAACAGTAGGCAAAGAGTGTTTAAGAGCGGCTTTGTGGGAACATACGTCTATGCCGTATGCCAATCCACTGATAATAAGTATCTCCGGATAAGAGGAGGATACATCCTGAATGAGATTATCCGTGATTTCTTTTCCATAAGCCGTGGCATTTCGTGTTCCTACAATACTGATGGATTTCTCCGGATTTAGATTTACATTTCCTTTCAGATAAAGAAGAACAGGAGCATCTATACAGTCTTTCAAACGATAGGGATAATCTTTATCCGTAATAAATAAAGGAGTTATTTTATTCTTTTCAATAAACTGAATTTCTTTTTCAGCTCTCTTTAAGAGGTCGGGTTGATGAATTTCCGACAGAATCTTACGGGATATTCCGGGAATACGTTCCAAAAGTCTTTTTTTCTCCTTAAATAAAAAAGAAGCGTCCCCGAAAGTTTCGATTACTTGCCTGGCTGTAATACACCCAATGCCTTTTACGAGGGTGATACCTATCCTGTATAATAAGTCTTGGTCTTGCATAGTTAATAAGTTTTGGATTACTAATAATTTATTTTTATATCTTCATTGTTTTAATTTTTAATCTTTGAGGTATTCCTCCAGTACTTTATCGTATTGATTTCCCATCGAAAGTACGCCGTTAACTAATACAACAACATCGATAGTTGCGGTAGAACAGAGTGCATGATCTGTTTTACGTTTTATATTCTGACTGAAAATCAGTCTAACTCCTTTTCTTTCTACAGTCATAGAGGAGATAAAACGGTCTCCTCCTTTTAAGGACGTTTTGTAATGAATTTCTACTCTTGAAACTACCGGGTCTATACCTTCGTCGTGCGAATCGGAAAAAGAAATACCCACGCTTTCCAGAAACTCATGGCGAGTTACTTCATAATAATGCTGGTAATTAGCATTGTTTACAATACCTTGCGCATCACATTCATAATCGCGCACTTTCATTTCAATTTCAAAGCTTTTTTTACTCATAGGTGAAATCTTAATTCCTTTTAGATGTAATTATTTTAAACAATTTGTCGGACGGACGAACTTTTTCCGGAACTTTCATGGAAAAGCGTTCTCCCCGAACCGTTTCTTCTACCGGTTGTAATTCTACCCGTATTTCATCCGCAGAAGAAAATAAAGCGCCCGTTGTAGGTCCTGTAATCAATATTTTATCTCCCTGCTTTAGATTTTGTGTTTCCATAAGGAATTCGGCAACACCCAACTTAGAGAAGTATTTAATTACTTTCCCTATATACATTTTTTTCTCGGTTGCTTCATTTCCATATTTGTTGCTCCATTCCCCTAAGCGCTGTCCAAGATAATAGCCATCCCAAAATCCTCTGTTGAATACCCTTTTTAGTCGAATGTTCCAATTGGCTATCTTTTCTTCAGAAAAAGTACCATTGTCATAGGAAATGATCGCTTCTTTGTAACATTCGGTCACGATCCGCACATATTCCGGACCGCGCGCTCTTCCTTCGATCTTGAAAACTTGTACCCCTGCGTCCAGCATCTTATTGAGGAAATGGATGGTTTTCAAGTCTTTCGGCGACATAATATACTGGTTGTCTATCTCCAGTTCAATTTCACTTTCTTTGTCGCGGACAATATATCCTCTACGGCATAACTGATTGCAGGCTCCCCGGTTTGCAGAGGAGTTCATTTCATGCAGGCTCAGATAACATTTACCCGATACTGCCATGCACAAAGCTCCGTGGGCAAACATTTCTATCCGGATCCATTCTCCTTTGGGTCCTCTTATATCCTGTTCTATAATTTGCTCATGAATGGCTTTAACCTGCTCAAGGTTCAATTCCCGTGCCAAAACAACCACATCAGCAAACTGTGCATAAAACTTCAGGGATTCTATATTGGTGATATTTAATTGAGTAGATAAATGTACTTCTACTCCTATACTTCCGGCATAGCTCATGGCAGCAATATCGGCAGCTATAATCGCAGATAGATTAGCTTCTTTAGCGGCATCAATTATCTGCTTCATTTGCATAATATCCTGATCGTAAATAATAGTATTTACAGTAAGGTAACTTTTAATAGTATGCTTATGACACAATTCCGAGATTTTATGAAGATCTTCAATCGTGAAATTATTAGCAGATCGGGAACGCATATTCAATCCCTCTATTCCGAAATAGATAGAATCGGCACCCGCTTGTATTGCGGCAGCCAGTGACTCATAAGAGCCAACCGGGGCCATGATTTCATATTTACTGATTTCTCTCACAGGTATATTCTTTAAACGGCCCACAAAAATACAAAAATAAACTGTAATTTTGCATTGCCTTTGTTTTTCGGATAAAGAGATAAATACCTTTTTAGCATCTTGTATAGGGAATTCCGTTTAAATTATTGCATACGAAAAAGAAGAGCTCTGGTATTACGAATAAAATAATTAATGTATGAAAATTGCTGATATTAATTTCGGTTCTTACCCTGTGTTTCTTGCACCCATGGAAGACGTGACGGATATTTCTTTCCGCTTGTTATGTAAGGAATTTGGAGCAGATATGGTGTATACCGAATTTATTTCCAGTGATGCTTTGATTCGCCATGTAAATAAGACTAAAGCGAAGCTGGAAGTTTCTGATGAAGAACGTCCGGTAGCTATGCAGATCTATGGAAAAGAAGTCGATCCTATGGTGGAGGCTGCACGTATCTGTGAAGAATCGCGGCCGGATATTCTGGATCTTAATTTTGGCTGTCCTGTAAAGAAAGTTGCTGGAAAAGGAGCCGGATCAGGAATGCTTCGTACACCGGAGAAAATGTTGGAAATAACACGGAGTGTAGTTAAAGCTGTTAAGATTCCCGTAACCGTTAAAACCCGTTTGGGTTGGGATGATAACTCTAAGATCATAGTCGATTTAGCAGAAAAACTACAGGATTGTGGTATTGCTGCATTAACCATCCACGGGCGTACCCGGTCACAGATGTATACCGGACATGCCGACTGGACGCTTATTGGAGAAGTTAAAAATAATCCCAGAATGCATATCCCGATCATCGGGAACGGAGATATTACCACTCCGGAATTATCTAAGCAGGCCTTTGATAGATATGGTGTGGATGCAGTAATGATCGGTAGGGCAAGTATCGGAGCTCCCTGGATATTCAAAGAAGTAAAACATTTTCTGAATCATGGAGAAAAGGCTCCCAAAGAACCTTTTGAATATTATCTGAATATTCTTAAGCGGCAAATCTTACAAAGTGTAGATCGTCTGGATGAAAGAAGAGGAATTTTGCATAGCCGCCGGCATATTGCCGCCAGCCCTTTATTTAAGGGTATTCCGGATTTTAAACCGAAAAGAATTGCAATGTTAAAAGCAAATACAGTTTCGGAACTTTTTGACATAATGAAGGGAATAGAGGGGGTTTGAAATCCTTTTAATCTTTTTTTTATTAATTTAACGTCCGATTTCTGGAAAATATTTGGAAGATATTAAAATCCTACTTATCTTTGCAGAGTAGTTTTTTCATAATAGTATTAGATTTAAGGTTAACAAAGATTGAATTAGGGAGTTCGTGAGAATTCCCTTTTTTTATTTTTATTTTTTATCTACTTTTATACCTTCTAAAACCAAATACTTTTTTAAGTTATGTTACACGACCATAAAGCACATCCCTGGCATGGGATAGATCCGGGAGATAAGATTCCTTATGAGGTAAGGACTTTTATTGAAATTGTTTCCACCGATACAGTCAAATATGAAGTAGATAAAACTTCCGGCTATTTATCCATCGACCGCCCGCAGAAGTATTCCAATATAGTTCCTGCTTTGTATGGGTTTATCCCGAAGACTTATTGTTCCCACAGAGTGGCTGAATTGACAAATGAAGCTCTGAAAAGAAAAGATATTGACGGAGATAAGGATCCACTGGATATTTGTGTGCTGACAGAGAAAGATGTAACCCACGGAGATATTATAGCATGGGCTATTCCTATTGGAGGCTTCCGGTTGTTAGACCGCAATCAGGCCGACGATAAGATTATTGCTGTTCTGAAAGATGATCTGGTTTACAGTCAGTACAAAAGCATTCATCAGCTTCCGGAACGGATTGTCAATCGATTGATACATTATTTTACTACATATAAAGATTTACCGACCGATCCGAATCAACGAATGATTCTCACAGATATCTATGATGTGGAGGTGGCTTACGATGTTATTCTACGATCTGTAAAAGATTATAATAAGGAGATCGCTTCGCAAGTTAAGTAAAAATATAAATCCGATAACATGAAAAACACACCATTTATTTATCTCCGGCCGATGATATTCCTGACAGTCTTTTCTTTATTCCAATGCGTAGGAGTATATGCCGAGATTCTTTTGCCGGAAATATTTTCCGATAACATGGTATTGCAACAGCAAACAGACGCCCCTCTATGGGGAAAGGCTTCTCCGGGGAAGAACGTGACTTTAGTTACTTCATGGGACAACCGTGAATACTCTGCCCGATCCGATAATTCCGGAAACTGGAAGATCTCAGTAAAAACTCCCGTGGCGGGAGGTCCTTACTCCATTTCCATATCAGATGGAAAGAAAAAAAAACTTACGAATGTATTAATCGGAGAAGTCTGGATTTGTTCCGGCCAATCCAATATGGAAATGCCCCTGGCAGGATGGGGTAAGATTCTGGACTATGAGAAAGAGATCAGGGAAGCAAATTATCCTTCTATCCGTCTGTTGCATATTGAAAGGGAAACCAGTTTCCAACCTCTGGAAAATATTCGGCAAACACGGGATGGATGGCAGGTTTGTTCTCCTGCAACTATTCCTGAATTTTCGGCTACGGCTTATTTTTTTGGTCGTAACCTGTCCCGGGAATTAAATATTCCTATTGGTTTGATCAGTTCTTCCTGGGGAGGAACCGTTGCAGAAGCATGGACAAGCGGAGAGTCTTTGATATGGATGCCTGAATTTAAAGATCGTGTTGTTGAGATTAGCAAACAATCGGACGAAGAAATCCGCCGGCAGTATGAAATTAAGACTAAAGAATGGAATCAACTTATAACAGATGCTGATAAAGGGTATAAAAAAGGAGAAGCAGTCTGGGCAGGTAATTATTTTAATGATCAAAGTTGGAAAAGAATGTCTCTACCCAATATCTGGGAAAATGTGGGAATGGATAACTTCGATGGAATAGTCTGGTTCAGAAAAGAAGTGATCATCCCTGAATCCTGGAAAGGAAAATCTTTGAATCTCAGTCTGGGGAGTATAGATGATGACGATATCACTTTCTTTAACGGAGAACAGATTGGCGCTTCAGAAGGATACAATATTAAAAGGATTTATGCTGTTCCGGCTAAATGGAATACAAATAATAAAGCTGTAATTACAGTCCGTGTTACCGATACAAATGGGGCCGGAGGTTTTTCCTCTAAACCGGAAGAAATCTATCTTTCTTTGCAGGAAAATCCAGCTTCTACTATTTCTTTGGCAGGAGACTGGAAGTATGAATCGGTCGTTAATTTTAACGATTTTCCTTCCCGCCCGGTTTCTTCTTTAGGGCATCCAAACAGGCCAACGGTATTATATAATGCTATGATTCATCCTTTGATCCCTTACGCTATTCAGGGAGTGATATGGTATCAGGGTGAATCGAATGTGGGAAATGCTCCTCAATACCGGGAACTTTTTCCTTTAATGATACGCGATTGGCGTAAGCAGTGGAACAAAGATTTTCCTTTTTATTTTGTTCAACTGGCTAATTTTCTGTCTGTTAATCCGGAGCCTACAGATTCCGACTGGGCAGAATTAAGAGAAGCTCAACTACAAACTTTACATCTCGGGGGTACAGGCATAGCTGTAACCATAGATATAGGAGAGGCTTCAGATATTCATCCGAAAAATAAGCAGGAAGTAGGGCGAAGACTGGCTTTGAATGCATTGGCTCAAACTTATGGAAAAGATATTCCTTTTTCAGGACCTATATACAAAGGATATCGCATAGAAGGCAATCAAATCAGGATAAACTTCGATCATGCGGAAGGATTAAAAATTTTACATGGTTCTTCCCTTAAAGGATTTGCTATAGCTGGCCCTGATCATGTTTTTCATTGGGCGGATGCAGAGATAATAAAGAATGAAGTTATTGTAAGTTCACCAAAAGTGCCTTTCCCGGTAGCCGTAAGGTATGCCTGGGCCGATAATCCGGAATGTAATCTTTATAATGGCGCCGATTTGCCTGCATCTCCATTCAGGACAAACGACTGGAAAAAATGAATAAATGTACCGAACAAATAAAAGTTAAATTTGTTATTGTTTATATAATTTAACTACTCAATCAGGTAATTCCATTTATTCATGAAGAAATTATACTTTGTTTTTATATTTTCTCTGGCTGCTCTTGGCCTGTCGGCCCAGCACCGGGAAAGTGAGAGCATAATCGATAAATTATTGTGGGACGATAAGATGTTGAATATCATGATCGATACACGGATTGATTTTCAAACAGATTTTTCAAACAGCACTTTAAATAATGCAGTATTCCGGGGTCAGACTCTTCGCTTGTGGCTGGTAGGGGAAATCGTTCCCGGTATCCATTATCGTTTTCGTCATCGTTTCAATAAGCCACAAACCCCGCTTATCCGCGATAATTATTCCTCGGCTACGGATCATGCATGGTTGGCTCTAGACGCCGGGAAAGATTGGACTTTTACAGTAGGGAAGCAGGCTGTGCAATTAGGTACGTTCGAATATGATTATAATGGAGCTGATCTGTATTTGCCTTCTTTAATTTCCGGAGATTTTGATATGTATGCTACAGGTGTGAATGTGGCTTATAAGTTTTCCGGACAAATCATGAACTTGCAGGTAACGAACTCGAATGTATCTCAGTTCGCCAGTGAAGAATATAAAAACAAAGCCTTTGCCATGAACTTTTTATGGCAGGGTAATTTGTTTGATGGGATATGGAAAACCCGCTGGGGATATGGCTTATTCCAGCATAGTAAAACCAAGTTCTATAACTGGATAACGGTTGGTAATCAGTTGAATATACAGCGATTAATAGTTGAGTTGGACTATCTTATCGGAAATAGGAATATGGATTACGGATCTATCGTGAACGAAGAATTGGGTTCCCGGTACGTTCAGGATCAATCGGTAAGTTTAAACCTGAAATACAATTTAGGAAAATGGCGCCCTGCAGTGAAAGGAACATGGAACCAGCGTTACGATAAGAACTGGAAAGAAAATGCATACGAAAGTGCAGGCTTACAGGCTGCATTGGAATTTTATCCGTTCACTCATCCATTAACGAAAGATTTACGTTTTCATATTGCTTATACCTATAGTCATATTGATTTTCAGGGAAAATTTGCTGAACAGAAGAATGCAAATAATCATGTTATACTTGCAGGAACAAGGTGGCTGTTTAAAGTGAAGTAATTGTACTGATTTTTCTCTATCCAGTAAAGGACATTTTCCATATGTCCGGAAATTTATTTTTAGACTCTGAAAGTTTATTTTCACAGTCTGAAAATATTTTTTCAGAGTCTAAAAAATAAATTCTTTTCCCTGATAAGATTTTCTTTCGAAAATACGCTTATTCAATTTTGCAGTAAATTCATAGTTCTTTAATCCCCAGTCGGGAGCGATCAGTAATTCTTTAGGGGATTGGGAAACAAATCGCTCTATGAGAAAGTCCGGATTTAATCTTTCCATGAAATCAATGCACAAATCGATGTACTCCTCTATGGTATATAAATGAAACCATTCAGGATGAGCTTTGTATTGCTGAGCCATCCGGGTATTTCTTATTAATTGCAGTTGATGAAGTTTTACAGTGGTTAAAGGCAAGTGAGATATCTTGGAGGCATGAGAGAGAATTAACTCTCTGGATTCGGTGGGGAGTCCTAAAATCAAATGGGCGCCACACAAAATGTTTTTTTTATGTGTTCTTAAAATAGTTTCTACAGATTCTTCATACGTATGGCCTCTGTTAATGAACTCCAATGTCGTGTTATGGGTTGATTCCAATCCATATTCTATTAAAAGAAAATGGGTTTGGGAAAACTTTTGAAGTTCGTTCAGAAGTTCTTCGGGCATACAATCAGGCCGTGTTCCTATAATTAATCCTACGATTCCCGGATATTCCAAAGCTTCCTGATATTTCCTGAGGAGATTCTCAATAGTGTCGTAAGTGTTGGTATAAGCCTGGAAATATGCAATGTATCTCATTTCAGGATATTTATGAGAAAAGAAACGTATACCTTCTTCCAATTGTTGAGTTACGGATTTACTCCGGGCAGCGTATTGCGGGCTGAAGGTCTGATTGTTGCAGTAAGTACATCCTCCAAATCCTTTGCTTCCGTCCCGGTTCGGGCAGGTGAATCCGGCGTTGACAGATATTTTCTGGACTTTGAAAGGGAAATATTCCGAGAGTAAATCACTGAAAGATCGCAATGGATGATTGCTCATAAAAATAGTACGAACTAATAGGTAAATTGTCCGTTTTCTCCTTCGATAACTAATTCCGTTTTTTCAGAACCCTCTACAAATCCTACTATTTGTGCATCAATATCGAAAGACCGGGATATGGCAATCACTTCCTCTGCATATTCTTTCGGAAGGTAGATTTCCATCCTGTGTCCCATATTAAATACTTTGTACATCTCTTTCCAGTCTGTGCCGGATTGCTCCTGGATAATCCTGAATAAGGGAGGAACAGGAAATAAATTGTTTTTTGTAATTTTTACTTTCTCTACAAAGTGAAGAACTTTGGTTTGGGCCCCTCCGGATACATGTACCATTCCATGGATCTTATCTCTCAGTTTATCTAGTACTGTTTTGATAACCGGAGCGTATGTGCGGGTAGGAGACAAGACTAATTTTCCGGCATCCAGTCCTAATTCATCAATTTTGTCAGTTAGTCTCATCTTTCCCGAATAGATTAAATCTCCGGGAACATTCGGATCAAAACTTTCCGGATATTTTTCCGCCAGATATTTGGAGAATACATCGTGGCGAGCAGAGGTTAAACCATTGCTGCCCATACCTCCGTTGTATTCTTTTTCATAAGAAGCTTTCCCATAAGAAGCCAATCCGACAATCACATCTCCCGGCCGGATATTAGCGTTATCGATCACATCCGAACGTCTCATACGGCAGGTAACGGTAGAATCAACAATAATGGTTCGTACAAGATCTCCCACATCGGCAGTCTCTCCGCCGGTCGGGTAAATATTTACACCCAGACTGCTTAATTCTTCGCACAGTTCATTCGTACCATTAATGATGGCTGAGATAACTTCCCCGGGTATAAGATGTTTATTTCTTCCGATAGTAGAAGAAAGGAGAATATTGTCCGTTGCACCTACGCACAACAAATCATCTACATTCATGATCAGCGCATCCTGGGCTATCCCTTTCCATACGGAAAGGTCTCCTGTCTCTTTCCAGTATAAATAGGCCAGTGAAGATTTTGTCCCGGCTCCGTCGGCATGCATTATATTGCAATATTCAGGATCGTTGCCTAAGATGTCAGGTATAATTTTACAAAAAGCCTTTGGAAAGATTCCTTTGTCGATGTTCTTTATTGCATTATGTACATCTTCTTTGGAAGCGGAAACACCGCGCTGCATATAACGTTGATCGGTCATGATGAAATTATTAACTTGAGCACAAAAGTAATAAAAAGTGAATGATATATTTACCATAAACAATGTTTTCTTTTGTTTTGTTATATTGTAAGCATTCAATCAAATAAGGTGTTGTGACAATTTGACCGACTTTTTGTCTTTCTTTGATTTGGCATATCATTTGAAGAATTATAAACGTAAGATTAAAATTCTGAAAATTAAAAAATAAAATATAAACAAATAAAACATTCAAAATTTATGGGAAAAATCATTGGAATTGACTTAGGAACAACCAACTCTTGTGTGGCCGTAATGGAAGGGAATAAGCCGGTTGTTATACCTAATAGCGAAGGTAAAATGACTACGCCTTCTATCGTAGCCTTTACCGGCAATAATGAAAGAAAAGTAGGAGATCCTGCAAAACGCCAGGCTATCACAAATCCTACCAAAACCATTTTCTCTATCAAGAGATTTATGGGTGAAACTTACGATCAAGTGCAAAACGAAATTGCTCGTGTTCCATATAAAGTAGTTAAAGGAGATAACAATACTCCACGTGTGGATATTGATGGAAGATTATATACTCCACAGGAAATTTCAGCAATGATTCTTCAGAAAATGAAGAAAACAGCTGAAGATTACCTGGGTCAGGAAGTAACAGAAGCCGTAATTACTGTTCCTGCGTATTTTGCAGATTCACAAAGGCAAGCTACTATTGAAGCGGGAGAAATTGCAGGTTTGAAAGTGAAACGTATTATCAATGAGCCTACTGCAGCAGCTTTAGCTTATGGCTTGGATAAAGCAGATAAGGATATGAAAATTGCCGTATTCGACTTGGGAGGCGGAACATTCGATATCTCTATCCTTGAATTAGGAGGCGGTGTGTTTGAAGTTCTTTCAACCAATGGTGATACGCACCTGGGAGGAGATGATTTCGACCATGTGATTATAGACTGGCTGGCTGAAGAATTCCAGAAAAACGAAGGACTGGACTTGCGTAAAGACGCGATGGCTATGCAGCGTTTGAAAGAAGCCGCAGAAAAAGCAAAAATTGAACTTTCAAGTTCTACTTCAACAGAAATTAATCTGCCTTACATCATGCCGGTGGATGGGATGCCAAAGCACTTGGTTACTACATTAACCCGCGCTAAATTTGAACAATTAGCAGACAAATTGATCAAAGCATGTGTGTCTCCTTGTGAGAAAGCACTGAAAGATGCCGGACTAACTGCCTCGGACATTACAGAAGTTATATTGGTAGGAGGATCTACCCGTATTCCTGCTATTCAAAGTGAGGTAGAAAAGATTTTCGGTAAAACTCCTTCTAAAGGTGTAAACCCGGATGAAGTAGTAGCTATCGGTGCTGCCATTCAGGGTGCTATCCTTTCCGGAGATAGTAATTTAGGTGGAATGGTATTGTTAGACGTTACTCCTCTTTCTTTAGGTATTGAAACCATGGGTAGCGTAATGACTAAAATGATCGAAGCAAATGCTACTATTCCAATTAAGAAAACGGAAACATTTACTACCGCGATAGATAACCAGCCATCGGTTGAAATTCACGTACTTCAAGGTGAAAGACCTTTGGCAAAAGATAATAAGACTATCGGGAAATTCCACTTAGATGGTATAATGCCGGCTCCAAGAGGAGTGCCTCAAATTGAAGTAACATTCGATATCGATGCAAACGGAGTAGTAAGTGTATCGGCTAAAGATAAAGCAACAGGCAAAGAACAGGCTATACGTATTGAAGCTTCCAGCGGTTTGAGCGAAGAAGAAATCAAACGTATGAAAGACGAAGCTGCTGCCAACGCGGAATCGGATGCCAAAGAAAAAGAAAAAATCGATAAATTGAATCATGCGGATAGCCTGATCTTCCAGACTGAAAAACAGTTGAAAGAGTTAGGCGATAAAATTCCCGCAGATAAAAAAGCTCCGATAGAAGCTGCTCTCTCTAAACTGAAAGAAGCTCATAAAGCTCAGGATATAGCAGGTATCGATGCCGGTATGGCTGAGGTAAATGCTGCGTTCCAGGCTGCAAGTCAGGAGATGTACAATGCGCAACAGCAAGCCGGAGGACCACAATCGGATCCAACCCAAGGCCAAAGCCAGGGTGGACCTCAAAGTGGCGGAGAAGATGTTACTG
>JAJBTS010000385.1 GCA_020860885.1 Bacteroidales bacterium | reverse complement strand
GTATGGAACCGTTTCAGAACTGCCTGTGATGCTTTTTTTAACAACAAAAATGCTTTCTTTAAAGACATTGATAACGAACAGGAAAAGAATTTGGAAGCTAAAAAAGCACTGATTGAAGAAGTAAATACTTTCACACCTTCAGAGAACAATGAAGAAAATCTGGAAAAATTAAAAGATTTTCAAGCACGGTGGATAGCTATCGGATTCGTACCTATCAAACAGAAAAATACAATACAGGAGGAGTTCAGAAAAGCCATGAACGTTCATTTTGACCAAATGAATTTGGATGAATTCGACAAAAATCTGGAAAGATTCCGAGTTAAGTTACAAACATTTGACGGAGGAGAAAATAAAGAATTCAAAATCATCAATAAGCGTGAAAAACTGATAACGAAAATACGCCAATTGGAAGGGGACGTTAACACTTGGGAAAACAATATAGGCTTTATTGCTAAGTCTCGTAACTCAGAAGGCTTAATCAATGAACTCAATTCCAGAATTGAAAAAACCAAGGAAAGACTAGCTTTACTGGTTGAAAAACTGAAAGCTATTGATAATATGATTTAAAAGAAGCGCTTTAAAGCGCTTTTTTTTTGTGATACGGTCTTAATTTCTATCTTTGCGCTTTATATGTAAATTAAAAAAAGGATACCGTGTCATCGATATATGTGTGTGTAACAGGCGGCGTTGCCTCCTCCCTTGGAAAAGGTATTATCGCTTCTTCCCTTGCTAAACTTTTACAGGCAAGAGTATATAGAGTAGCTAATCAAAAGCTGGACCCTTACATTAATATCGACCCCGGAACATTAAATCCATACGAACATGGAGAATGTTATGTAACAGACGATGGTGCAGAAACGGATTTAGATTTGGGACATTATGAACGTTTTACAGATTGTCCTACTTCTCAGGCGAATAACATCACCACAGGAAGGATTTACCAGAACGTGATTAATAAGGAAAGACGCGGAGATTTTCTGGGCAAAACCGTACAAATTGTTCCCCATATTACGGATGAAATCAAAAGAAACATTAAACTTCTGGGTGCTAAAGGAGAATATGATGTAGTGATTACAGAAATCGGAGGGACAGTAGGAGATATTGAGTCTTTACCATTCTTAGAAGCTGTACGTCAGTTAAGATGGGAATTAGGAGAAAAATCCGTTTTAATCCATTTGACATTAGTACCTTTTCTATCAGCTTCGGGAGAACTGAAAACAAAACCGACACAACATTCTGTAAAATCATTATTGGAAATTGGTGTACAGCCCGATATTCTTGTATTACGTACAGAGCATAAATTAAACAGCGATTTAAAACGCAAAGTAGCTTTATTCTGTAATGTACAACCGGAAGCTGTTATTGAATCCATAGATGTAGACACTATTTATGAAGTACCGGTACGAATGGAAGAGGAAAAACTCGACCAAATTGTACTGGAAAAATTAGAATTACCTTTAAACAGCGAACCCGATTTAGAAGGCTGGAAAAAATTCCTTTATAAATTAAATAACTACGAACAAGAAGTTGAAATTGGACTTATTGGCAAATATGTAGAATTACATGACGCTTATAAGTCTATCGCAGAAGCGTTTATACATGCAGGTGCTGTAAATGATTGCAAAGTAAATGTGTGCTGGATTCATAGCGAAGATATAAATGACGAAAATATAGCTGAAAATCTAAAAGGATTGGATGGTATTCTGGTAGCTCCCGGATTCGGAAACAGAGGTATTGGCGGAAAATTATCTGCTATAAAATATGCAAGAGAAAATAATTTACCATTCTTTGGTATTTGTTTGGGTATGCAAATGGCAGTAATTGAATTTGCCAGAAATGTACTCCACATAGAAGGAGCTGATTCTACTGAAATGTCTCCTAAAACCAAACATCCTGTTATAGACCTCATGGAAAACCAAAAAGGAGTTACCGAAAAAGGTGGCACGATGAGACTAGGCTCATACAAATGTGTATTACTGGAAGGTTCGAAAGCCTATGAAGCCTACGGACAAAAAGTAGTAGAAGAACGACACAGACACCGCTACGAATTTAACAACGAATACAAAGAGCAATTTGAAAAAGCGGATATGATTACAACGGGTATTAATCCTGACACAGGTTTGACCGAAATTATAGAAATACCTTCTCATAAATGGTTTTTGGGTACTCAATTTCACCCCGAATATAAGAGTACGGTCATCAAACCTCATCCTTTATTTGTGGCGTTTGCAAAAGCATGTCTCTCCTAGATTGAATAAAAATAGTAAAAATATAAAATGTAAAATAATTGTTTTTCCTTTCCTTATCACCGCTTTAATATTGACTTCTTGTAAAGATTTCTTTGATATTAATCCGGACGATATGCTAAACGAAGAAAACAATTATAAAAATGTAGGAGACGTTTATTCTGGTTTTCTTGGATTGGCAGCTAATTTTCAGGCTGTCGCCGACCAATATATATTAATGGCTGAATTGATGGGAGATTTGCTCGAACCAACAGCCAATGCAGACGTTGAATTTTGGTATATTTATCGCTATAAAGCTTCCAATGGAAATCCGGAAGTAGACCCGGTCAAGTTTTATACTATTATCGTAAATGCTAATGATTTTTTCAGTCATGCCCTTAAATATAATGAAGAAAATCCCAATGCAATTGCTGAAAATGTATATCTCGGAATCATGTCATGTGCTATGACTTTCAGAGTATGGGCTTATTTAAGTATTGTAAAGTTTTATGGACATGCTTACTATTTTCATGACCTAGTTGCTAGCCTTACAGATATAAGTCAATTTAAGAAAATGGAAATGGATGAACTTATCCCTGAGTTAATTTCTTATCTTGAAGAGGGATATCAGGGTATTAATGCCTTTAATGCCTTAAACTGGAATGATATTCTAAGTAATGGAGATTATTCGTGGAATCGTCATTCTGTCAATCCGAATGCTTTGATTACGGAACTGGCTTTGTGGGCAGGAGACTATGAAAAAACAATAAATGAAGGTATTGTTGCTGTAACCAGACAAGGAGTAATAGGAAATCCGGATAATACGACTACCAAATATACTTTAAACTCTGTATATGGTAGTGCTAACTGGAAAAATTTATTTAATGGAAGTTATACCATCACAGATAATGAAGCCTTTACGGTAGTACCTTTCTCATTTAGTAATAAACAGGTAAATCGCTTACAATACTATTT
>JAJBTS010000422.1 GCA_020860885.1 Bacteroidales bacterium | reverse complement strand
ACCAGGCTCTTTTTATCCATCGCTGCCAGAGAAGCTGCCAGATTTATAGTTGTGGTTGTTTTTCCGACGCCCCCTTTTTGATTGGCTAAATCAATTATCTTACCCATAAATTTAATTCAAATTTTTACGATACAAAAGTAAGAAATTTTATTTTTTCGATTCATTTTATTAGTATAAACATTGTTAATCCTGTTTATAACTTGCTATAAATGTTAATAACTTTAGTCCAAATATCTTATCTTTGCAATTCAAAAAAGAATTTATGACAGAACATACTAAGCCTTTAATACTTATAACCAATGACGATGGTGTAAATGCGAAAGGTATCAACGAATTAATTTCGGCATTACAGGATATAGGAGAACTTCTGGTAATCGCGCCCGATTGCGCCCGGTCAGGAATGTCAAGCGCTATTACGGCATCGGTTCCGCTCCGGATCCAGAAATTGCATGAAAAAAAAGATCTTACTATATACAGTTGCTCCGGAACTCCCGTCGATTGCGTAAAGCTGGGAGTGAATGAGATTTCCTGCAGGAAACCGGATCTGGTGGTATCAGGCATCAACCATGGCTCCAATGCTGCCGTCAGCGTAATATATTCAGGAACATTGGGCGCCACGATAGAAGGATGTATTTTCGGCATACCTTCCATGGGCATTTCTCTTACGGACCATTCGCCGGATGCGGATTTTTCACAAGCGGTTAAATATGGGAGAATGGTTGCAGCAAAAACCTTAAAAGAGGGTTTACCTCCCGGTATTTGCCTAAACCTGAATGTCCCGAACATTCCGGATGTGCAAGGACTGAAAGTATCCAAACAAACCAAAGGATATTGGAAAAAAGAATTCGAGGTAGGGAAAGATCCATCCGGGAAAACCGTTTATTGGTTAACCGGGGAATTCCACAATGAAGAGCCGGAAAATAAAGATACGGACGAATGGGCCCTGGATCACGGATATGCGTCTCTCGTTCCCGTACAAATAGATATGACCGCTTATCACGCCATGGAATCCCTGAAAGGCTGGGAAACACAATTATGAAATATTACCTGATTGCAGGGGAAGCTTCCGGTGATCTGCACGGATCCAACCTGATGAAAGCATTAAAAGAGGTAGATCCCGATGCCGATTTCCGTTATTTCGGAGGAGATCTGATGCAGGCCGTTGGCGGTTCGCTGGTAAAACATTACCGGGAGATGGCTTTCATGGGTTTTATTCCTGTATTACTAAATATTAAATCCATCTTTCGTAACATGAAAACAGCGAGGGAAGATATAACCCTTTATCAACCCGATGTTGTTATCCTTATCGATTATCCCGGATTTAACCTGAAAATGGCCCGGTTCATCAAAGAAAACCTGAAAATTCCGGTTTATTATTATATTTCACCCAAAATATGGGCATGGAAAGAATACAGGATCAAAGAAATAAAAAAATATGTAGACAAAATGTTCTGCATATTGCCTTTTGAAGTCGAATTCTATAAAAAACATCATTTCCCGGTCGAATATGTTGGAAACCCCTCTGTGGACGCTTTTGCTTTCCGTGATTATCAGGAAGAAACACCGGATGAGTTTATCCGGTACAACAACCTGGAAAACAAACCTGTTATCGCCCTTCTGGCAGGAAGCAGGAAACAGGAAATCAAGGATAATCTGCCTACTATGATAGAGGTAGCTTTATCTTATCCGGATCATCAGATCGTTATAGCCGGAGCTCCCGGCATCGACATTTCTTATTATCAGTTATACATCCAAGATTATCCTGTCCATATCGTCTTCAACCAGACGTACAGGCTTCTGCAACAAGCGGAAGCTGCTTTGGTCACTTCCGGCACAGCAACGCTGGAAACAGCTTTGTTCCGTATTCCTCAGGCGGTATGTTATAAAACACCGGTAAAAAAGTTGGTTACTTTTGTATGGAATCATCTCTTCAAAGTGAAATACATCTCTCTGGTAAATCTTATTGCCAGCAGAGAGGTAGTCCGTGAACTTTTCGGAAAATACTTTTCGAAAGAACAAATTCATTCCGAGCTGGATCTTTTGCTTCATAATATCGAATATAAGAAACGGATGCAAAAAGGATACGATGAAGTTATTACCCGTTTGGGCAAACCCGGTGCATCCGAAAAAGCAGCTTCTGCGATCTATAAATCGTTAAAAGAGATCCATAGGTGAAACGTTCCTAAGAAATACCCCATCTTATAGTTATGCCTAATCCATTCTTCTCTTTTAAGCAGTTTACCGTACATCACGATCTTTGTGCTATGAAAGTCGGAACAGACGGCGTATTATTAGGAGCCTGGGCAGACTGTTCGGGCGCCGCAAGAATCCTGGATGTAGGTACGGGTTCGGGCTTGATTGCTCTCATGCTGGCGCAACGTTCGCAAGCGCAAATAGATGCTATCGATATTGACTTCAACGCCTATACGCAAGCCGGAATCAATTTTAGAAACAGCAAATTCAAAGATCAAATGAGCGCCTGGCACTCCGACTTCCTCGTTTATCACAAAACTTATAAATACGACCTTATAGTATCCAATCCTCCTTATTTCCTGGATTCCCTACCCTCTCCCGATAAGTCACGGACGACAGCCAGACATTCCAAAAGCCTGGATTTCGATTCTCTGATAACAACAGCAAAAGACTTATTGTCTGATACAGGAAAAATTTCCCTTATTTTACCGGCTCAATCTTTCAGCTTTATACAGCAAATAGCAGAGAAAAACCATCTTTTTTTAATCCGCAAAACGAATGTCATCCCTTTGGAAGCCCGGCCGCCGAAAAGAGTTTTAATAGAATACTCAAAAGAAGATTCGGTCCGGCAGGAAGATGAACTCGTTATTGAAATTTCCCGGCATAATTACAGTACGGCTTACAGGGAATTAACAAAAGATTTTTATCTGTAAAGAACTGCTTACTCCACAACCGGATAGCAGATCTTCGGTACGGTTTCGGCAGTTTGTTCCCGGGGCCGCCAGACCTGTCGGACTTTCCGGTAAAGCATTTTATTGAAAATATCGTTCCATGAATCTTCTACTAAAGAATTATAAATTATTAAATGATTACTCCGGTCACCCCCTTGTTGAAGTGTCCAACTTTTGGGGGGCACGTCAAGGTAAGGGGGTTGGGGGGATATCCTTTTCCACTTCCTTTTCCTTTTCCTCTTCCATTTCCTTTTCCTGCGGCGTAACTTCCGCGGTAGCCCGC
>JAJBTS010000170.1 GCA_020860885.1 Bacteroidales bacterium | reverse complement strand
ATTTAAATACAATCTGCTTTAATTTTGATTGATTTTTACTTTTAAATGGAGAAAAATGTATCTTTGACACCAAATAAACACTACAATCTAATTTTTAATGTCATGAAACGACTCAGAAATTACTTACTTATTATCTGTACTTTACTGTTGACATTCAGTTGCAACAAAAATGAAATTCTTAAGGATGAGACTCAAAAACAGATTATGACTCAATTGTTACCGGGTCAGGGAGAACAGGCTGGATTAAAACTCGATCCGGGAGAAAGCGTATCTTTTGCTGCCGATTTCGAAGACAAAGATTATCCGGTAAGACGTATTCTCAGGGTGGTAGGAAAGACTGAATTGCCCGGACGTTTTGCTGCCCGCGGAGAGACCTTGTTTCGCGCCTCAGAATATCTGATTGATGATCATCTGGACTCCATTCATACGAATAAGGATAAATATTCTCTTTTTTTTGAAGGAAATAATAATACTTTTGAACAATACGCATACTACAGGATTAGCCGTTCCCAGTTAAACGCTGGAGATCTTCGTCTGGAAGTTGAGGTAAAACGGGAAGATATGATTACCCGTAACGGGGAATTTGGTGTTGAAATGGAGGTTTATCTAATGAAGCCCGATAGACATCCCGATGAAATTTATTATACTCCGGATACTCTTTTGTATATGCCTATACCCGAAGGGACGGGTGATTTTACCCTTCTTAGTCAGGATTTTGTTTTGCCGGATAATGTTGCTAATGTCCTGCTTCGCGTGGGAGGAAAAAACTTTAGTGGACGTTGCTGGTTAGAAGCTCCCCGTATTTCTCAGTCGGGAAAGAAACCGATTGTTATTCCTTTTGTACCTCATGACTTCCGCCCGGATGATTACAATTATTGGGTCGGGGTGAATCTCTCTTCCCGTTCATGGCCCACATGGAAACTAGAGACTGCAAATCAAGTGATTATTGAAGAACCGATTTTCGACAGGGCATCTAATATTGCTGATTTTTATATTCATCTACCCAATGATCTCAAAAGTGGCGAAGAATTGAAACTTACGCTTCTAAAAAACAATTATAAAGCAAGTTTTCCTTATGAAGTAAGTAGGATACAATTGCTGGAAGAACCTGCCCGTGATTTTGAAATCGTTACAGTTCCGAAATATCCGGCAGTAGGAGACACAGTTGGAATATTACTGGAAATTAACCGGCCTGATATAACTCTGAAATTCCAGTCCAATAAATACATCGAATTTCTAAGAGGTTCCAAAATGTTTGATAAAACCGGTTTATTTGTAGCAGAAATAGTTGTGAAAAATGCTTCAATGAATATTCCTGTTGCAATCAGCAATGGAAAAGAGAAAAGAAATGCTATTATTCAACAGTCGATCATTAAAGAAAAAGACGGAGTCTATCTTTCTTCCGGCGATGAAATACATATTGACAATAAGATAGATATATATGAAGATTTCTTTAAATGGTATTTCCGCGAACGTGTGGGGAACTGGTATCATTTCAGACCTTCTTACCAATGGAGTGGGGTAAGGGATACAGGTGAAGAATTTGTAAGTTATTTCAGTGGCCTGTTAAATCAGATGAGAGTGCCTTATGCCTGGCAGGTAGAAGGCCGTACTCTTGCGGGTAGCCGTATCAATCCGTCCTTAGAATCTCTTTCTTCTCACATGTTTCGTGGTAAACAGGCGCATGAAAACGATGGAGGATATTATTACTGGAGACATTTCTTATACGAAGGATTGTATTCGGACCTGGCGGCAAGGGCCCGTCCTTATGGAGGAATATTCGCCAAACATCCACCTATTTATACGGATTATGGAATTTTTATTCATTACGATCCTTATGCTGTGAAAGATATGGCTGATGGAGCAGGTAAATATGTGGAAAATTTAGCCTATTCTCGTGGAGAAAGCACCCGTCATACAGGACCTTCCACTACTTTCCGCTATTTATATCAGGCTGGTTATGAATGGTTGGGAGCAGAACAAATGTATGGTCCGGAAGAAACGGTATTATCGGCATTAAGAGGAGCCTCCCGTGTTTACGGCAAAAAAGAGTATGGTAGTTTGCATGCTGTACAGTGGGGTTCTTATCCATTTACTGATCCGAAACATTCTCTTCGTTTTTATCTTTCCCTTGCGGTATCTTACATGCATGGAGTAAGTCATATTAATACGGAAGAAGGATTATGGACAGATGAATATGCAAATGATCGTTTTACCGAAGCAGGTAAACAACATATGTATGCTCAACATCAGGTCCTTGATTTTATGGAAACCCATTCCAGAAGAGGTGAAATAAAAAATAAAATAGCTGTCTTGCAAGGGCGGAATGATCCGTGGAAATCATATGGTAGAGGACCTCTATGGTCTCAAAACGATAAAAAATGGGAATTCAACGATGCAACAAAGAGTTTTGACTTATTAAAAGTATTTTATCCGGAAAATAATATTGCAAATAGCGGACCTGACGGATGGTTCACTTCTACTCCTTATGGACCAGTGGATATTCTGCCTATCGAAGCTACTCAGGATATTATGGATACATACAAAGCTATACTATTTTTAGGATGGAACTCTTACAATGAAGATGATTTCAGGCGTTTGACTCATTTCGTAGAGAAAGGTGGTACTTTATTGTTAACGGCTGCTCAGATAAATACGGAATTACAACCGGATTTAGCTCCTCGGTTTCCGGACAATGATCAGGTAATCCGACAACTGCTCGGAGATAACTATCAGACCTTGGCCGAGGTTACTATGAGGGATATCGGAAAAGGGAAAGTAATTTATTTCCCCGAAAAATTTTATCCCATCCATAGTACGATTCAGGATCAATATGTTGAGAAGATGAAAGATATTGCATCTGAAATAGTAAATGAGGAAAAGGAAAAAGGGTGGATTAATGCTACTCCTCATATTGAATTTACAGTATGGGATGCTTCCGATCGTCGGACTATATATGTATTAAATAACGACTGGAAAAACGAAGAAGTCAGAACAGCAACTGTCTCTTTAAATAATAAAGAATATAAAGTAGAGATTCCCTTATATTCTATCGCTACTGTACATTGTTTTGATGATCTTGCCTTATTTACAAATAATAATACTACAGATGTATTATCCTGTAAAAAAGAAAACAAAAAATGGATTGTACAGATACAAACTACAGGACCGGATTCTATAAAAGTAATGAATACTAATATCGATAATA
>JAJBTS010000240.1 GCA_020860885.1 Bacteroidales bacterium | reverse complement strand
ACCAATTAATAAATTCTTATATAGAATATAACCTTAACAGTAAAAGATTGTTTTAGAATGAATGAGATTTCTGATTCCGAACCTTATTGTGTTACGACACTAAACCACTCACAAACCAATAATGTGTCTCCACTCAATTCCTTTCCTATGGCAGATAGTAATCTTGAATAATAAGGCCGATGAATGGAGATCCAATTTTCAAGACTACCATCTCCTTCTTCCTGTGCAAAATTCTCAGAGACATCGCCGAATTTTACAATTTCTATTTTTTCTACTCTTACAAGCACTACTTCTTCATCCTTTGAGTTAAGGACAGCCAGATAATCACCTATTTCACTTCTATCTTTTAAACCCATCTCATAATAGTCGTATAGTGACGAGGTAGCTGTTTTTTCGCCTTTTAACACCTTATTTGCAAGATCATCTATATCGTCTGAGGAACTCCCGAATTTTATTTTAGGTATTTCATTTATCTTCATCATTGAATTTTTATAATTATGGTTGAATGTTATACGATTTCATTCAACCGGGCTTTGCGGTTACTCTTCTATTTATGCATACCGCTTCGATACTTCTAATACAAAAATAATAATTTAAACTCATAAATGGTTTGCAGTGAAGATATCTGATTTACTACAAATAGGAAAAGGTGAATGATTTATCTGTAAGAAGTACGGATCCGAGCATTGTTAGTTGGTTAATATCTATTAAAAAGTTATTTTTGCAATCTGTATCTTTTTATTATGAATCAGTTAAGCATACTTTAAATACTCATCAACCATGAATAGAAATTATTTAATCTTTTTGATTATATGCTTTATGCATATAAGTTTAATGACTGCAACCGCACAAAAGCAGTTCAATCTTAAATCCCCTGATGGAAAGTTAGAAGCAATCATCCAGTTAGACAAGACCATTGATTATTCCATTATTCATTCGGGAGATATTATGTTGGATAAGTCTACCATTTCCATGTCTTTGGATGATCTGACCTATTACGGAGTAGAACCCAAACTATCGGGATCTTCTACAAGAACTGTTAATGAAACAATTGAAGCTCCGGTCTATAAACGGAAGCAGATAAAAGATCATTTTAATGAACTCACATTACGATTTAAAGGAAATTACAACATCATTTTCAGAGCATACGACGATGGTATAGCCTACCGGTTTGTTTCTACTTCAAAAAAACCTTTTATTGTCAAAAATGAGCAAGCCGAGTTTAACTTTCCCACAGATCAAAATGCTTTTATCTGCTATGCCAATAAATCGGAAAATGTTCCTTTGGAAGAACAATATTCGAATTCTTTCGAACAACCTTATTTTCATAATCCTTTGTCTGAATGGAATAAAAAAAGATTAGGAATTTCTCCTCTGGTTGTCGAGGGAGTAAAAGGTAAAAAAGTTTGTATTGCAGAAGCGGATCTTATGAATTATCCGGGAATGTTTTTATATCCGGGAGAAAAACCTAATGGATTGAAAGGCATTTTTGCTCCTTATCCTAAAGAACTGGAACAGGGAGGACACAACAATTTGCAAATGTTGGTTAAATCACGTGAAGATTACATCGCTAAATTTAATGGTGCGACTAACTTTCCCTGGCGTATTGTAATTGTTTCTGAAAAGGATTCTGATTTAGCCGACAGTGATATGGTTTATAAACTGGCGACCCCTGCTCAGGGAGATTTTTCCTGGGTTAAACCGGGGAAAGTTGCCTGGGAATGGTGGAACGACTGGAATCTTTACAATGTGGATTTTAAAGCAGGTATAAACAATGATACTTACAAGTACTATATTGATTTTGCCTCCAAATACGGCATTGAATATGTAATTCTCGACGAAGGATGGGCGGTGAATAAACAAGCCGATTTATTTAAAGTAGTTCCTGAGATAAATCTTCCTGAATTGGTATCTTATGCAAACTCAAAGAATGTGGGACTTATCCTGTGGGCAGGATTTCATGCCTTCGACAGAGATATGGAAGCTGTTTGTAAGCATTACAGCGAGATGGGTATAAAAGGTTTCAAAGTGGACTTTATGGACAGAGACGACCAAATCGTAGTAGATTTCCACCGAAGAGGTGCGGAAATGGGTGCAAAATATAAAGTCCTGATTGATTATCATGGAACCTATAAACCCACCGGATTACAACGAACCTATCCGAATGTGATCAATTTCGAAGGGGTAAATGGGTTGGAGCAGTTGAAATGGGCTTCCAATCTGGATCAGGTTACTTACGATGTGACCATACCTTTTATAAGACAAGTTGCAGGACCTATGGATTACACTCAGGGCGCTATGCGGAATGCAACGAAAGGAAATTACAGAAATGTGTACAGCGAAGCAATGAGCCAGGGAACGCGTTGCCGGCAATTGGCGGAATATGTGGTTTTTGAATCTCCACTGAATATGCTTTGTGATAGTCCATCCAACTATATGGAAGAAGAAGAATGCACCGAGTTCATAGTTGCTGTTCCTACTGTCTGGGATAATACGATTGCTCTCAATGGAGAAATAGGAAAATACGTAACCATTGCCCGTCAGAAAGCAAATGTATGGTATGTAGGTTCAATGACTAATTGGGATGCCCAGGACCTGGAATTGGATCTGTCTTTCTTAGGGGAAGGAAATTTTCAGGGTGAAGTTTTCAAAGACGGTATCAATGCCAATCGCGTAGCCAGAGACTATAAAAAAGAAATTATCGACATTCCTGCCAATAGGAAATTACCTGTTTCTATGGCTCCGGGAGGTGGATATGTAATCAAAATCACCAAAAAATAATACATAATCCAGAGGTTGGTCCGTCTCGGATAAACCTCTGGATGCAAATACCATAAATAACCTTTTCAAAACACTTTTTGCTCTAATCTGTAACTGGATGAGTTAATTCTACATAAACAATTTCTTCTTCTTCATAAAAACGTATCTTATTCTCTCTAAGCAACCAACCTAAATACAGATATATTAAAGTTTTCTTACACTGAGTAAATTCACTAATCTCTTTAATACTTAATACTCCCCAATCTATAAGTAAGGTTTGTATTTTATCCGCATTTATTTCAACATCGTTTTTATGCATAAACAATAAAAAAATTTTTAAATTTTATACAACCAAACGCTCAACCCCGAACAAAACCAAAAAAAACAAAACTGCCTTCGCCTACTACGATCTCAGTTTTGGTCAAATATCCGGCAATTTGGGTTTTATG
>JAJBTS010000348.1 GCA_020860885.1 Bacteroidales bacterium | reverse complement strand
GTATACATTTACAAGAAAATATTTAATTATTCCTTACTAAATTAAGTTTATTATGAAAAAGTATCTAGACGTATTACCAATGCTTTATAACCTGGCATTTATATGTATTATTTTATGTAGTCTGTCTGCGTGTTCTGATGAGCTGCCTTCCCAAGAAGATATCAATATAGAGGCAAAGATGAGGAGTGAAGCCTTCGATAACTATTTCGACTGGGATAAAGTCATAAATATTCCGGTTTATAATCCGATCCACAGCCTTCATACCCAGCTTGAACTCCCTTGGGCAAACGGATCAACATCTGCTTATGGAATTCCGCTGGAATGGTTTGATGATAATGCCTATGATCCGAATACAAGTAACAGGTATTATTCAAGAGAAAACCACTGGGTATTGGTATACAGCAATGTGTACAGTGCAACCCTTTGCAAGCAGTTTGCTTTATACAATACGAGAACAGGTATCCTGCGTTTCTTTTTTTACACGATATCAGCTTCTTCTGCAGGGGGCCATTCTAATGTATATTGGGGCATCAAGCTGGATAAAGAATCAGCGCTGTTTAATTTTAACGGAGTGTATGCGGATGCTATAAATGTAAAATCGCCTTCGCCGTCCTATATAACTTCGCCTCAAGGGACATGGGTAGGAAAGGAATTTGTATCATGCGGTTATCAGGTTAATAAATGGTACGGGCTGGAAATTGAATGCGCCTATGACCCATCCATCGTTCCGGGAAGCAACCATAATTTTAGCATATATGGTTGGGTGGCCGATAAAACAACTATAAGCGGTCAAGGAAATACAACCGGTTCTATAACAGGTACGATAACGAATGTATCTCCTGCAAATTTCAATTTGAGCCTGTCCAATATGTGCAATCAGAGCAGTTCGGAAAAGTTCCTGAATATAGACAATCAAGGTATAATTGAAAATTTCGGAGGCACTTTAGAAAAAGGAATAAGCGGGAACGATTCCTTTTTTAAAGGATTATGGAATAATATCAAAAGCAAAGCCGGCACAGGCATCGGCGATGGTGTGAAAAATGGATTGGAAGCCATTCTGACATCGGGCGGCAATGTAGCGGCAAAAGCCCTCAGTGGTGCTATGAGTTCTATTTTAGGGATTGGAGGGAAGGAAGCTTCCGTTGCAAAAGTAGACCTGAGTCTTAAAGCCAATACCACTTTTACGTTTCAATCTGATATACAATTGCCGGGCTGGGGAAATTCCCGCGCACTGCCTGTCCCCGGAAGTTCAGCGAACCCGAACAACCAGCCTCTCTACGATGAACCGCTCGGTATCTGGAATCTAAGAAAAACACCTGTACTGAATATAGAAGGTTATGCAAGCGAGTTCCGTATAAGAGCCACGGAACATTATAAATCACTGTACAATTTCAAGTATATTTTAGATTGTTCAGAAGAGGACTTGGTGATAAATCCATCTCTGGCAGGGAAAGTAACAGTCAGTAAATTTAATGTTGTGATAGCCTCGGCGGAATACAATCCGTATATATTTGGCCCTTCTGGAGGAAGGTACAGTGACTTTTATAAGCCGGAACCGTTTGGATTTATAGCCAATGAAAAGTTCTATTCTAAACCCCTTCGTGCTTATCAGAACAACAAAATGAAACCCATTGCTTATGGTGTGGTATTCATTACTGATCATCCGGCCTTTGATTTCGTCAGATTTATTGCACCTCCTAAGCATGGTAAGTTTAAAGCCATAGTAACTTTCGAAATGTTTGATCATGAAACAAAGAAAGTTTACTATTTCTCCCGCTGGTTCAACACTAAGTTTGGTTCTCAAAAGATAAATTGTCAGGACATAAGAATTAATTATCCGGAGCAATTTGAAACTTATGCCGATGAACTGATGAATAACGGTTATCCGCCGTCGCATGGATATCACATATGGAGTGAATTCGAAATGGTAAATGACAATTGGAGGATAGGCAATTAAATGATCCAGGAAAAAACGGCAGTTAAGTTGTTACCACCCACGCATGCTTCTTAAGGTTTTGTTTTACGCTTACCTCTGCAACATCTACTCCTGCCGTAAAATAACAAATGAAGGTATCCCTTTTGGGGATACCTTCTGTTTTTATAATGATAACAAACAATTCTTTTATTTAACGATAATGCTTGTTTTCAAAGCCGGCAAATTCAAATTACGTTTGTCGAATTCTAATCCTGTTTCAGATTTCAAATGCGGTACTTCAATGATGGAATTCGTTTCTGAAGAATAAATTGCTACATTTACTAAACTGGAATTAACGCCCCTCTTATTATCATAACCTAAAGAGAACAGTACTCCTTCCGTTACACCATAATAAGAAAGAGGAATTTGTACGATCTCAGAAACTATATTTTCAGATATAAATTTAGTGGTGTTGTCATAGAAATAAGCGGATGCCGCCCAATATATCCGAGGATAATTATACATCTCAGGAAACATAGGAGAATATAGCACACAATATCTGTCACAAAGCTCATTCATATAAGTACTAACTGTTACTAATTCACTATTGATATTTTCTATATCAATGGTAGCGACAGGTTGATTTGCTGTAGACTTGGTACTTATATCTAACTTGAAGATATCTCCGAAGTGACCTGCTATATCAACTCCGACAGCAAAAAAAGTATAACTTTTTTCAGGCACCATATTCCATGCAAAATCAATATAAGTACCCCATTCGTCTAAATCTTCACGAGTATAAGGCATCCGGTTCAATAAATCTTCTACTAATTGTTCATTAGAAGGGATTCTATCCGATTCATACACGATCCAGAAAAACATTTCCGTATCTTTGGATGCTTCCAACTTAAGAGCAATTCCATCGGTATCTGCTATATAGTCTATTATACCAATGTTAGGTTTGTCGATCTTTTTTAAACGTACATCTACTGAATGGGTAGCAGGATTTCCATTAATGAAAAATTCTACTTCCTTGCTCTCATGATCATACTTGGACACCGTAATTTTATAATCACCCCGAGGTAATTCACCAAATGAATAATATCCTTTATGATCTGTTCTCACTTCCAGATCATCCAATGAAGATATTTTCACAGTAGCGCCCAGAATTCCCTGACGGGTTTCCTGATCCGTAATAAAACCGCTTAAAGAATAGGCATTCAAAGTTTCTGGTTTGTCCTCATCATCTGAGCAGGAAAATAACAAAAAACTTAAGGTACACAATACTAAGGTGTTAATT
>JAJBTS010000351.1 GCA_020860885.1 Bacteroidales bacterium | reverse complement strand
GTCCTTTTATGGATCATTTAACTATAAAATAAATCCCGGATAACTTAAATTAATTAATCAGCTACGAACTCTTTTTTATAAATTCTGATTAAAAGCATAAATCCTGAAATCAATAAAGGTCCAAAAATTATCCCCCAGAAACCAAATAAATTCATACCAAGGATAACTCCAAATAATGTAACTAAAGGATGAACGTTGGCTCTTTTCTTAAGAAAAACCATCCGGACAACATTATCTACACTTGAAATAACGAGAGCCCCGTAAATAAGGAGAACAATTCCTTGCCAGATATTACCTCCGATTAACAGATTTATTGCCAAAGGAACCCATACTCCTCCGGTTCCAACAACAGGAACCAAACCAAAAATCCCGGTAATAAGCCCCCAAATTATAGGATCACCCGCATTTAACAACCAATAAGATAGCCCAGCCGTTACACCCTGTCCGAACATAATAAGAGGAATACCAACAGCGTTACTTAATACCATATTATGCACTTCGGCTTTCAAAAGCTGGATACTTTCCTTAGATATTGGCAAGAGAGCTTCCATACCTTCTTCAAAACCTTTACTTTGCTGTAACATAAAGAAAAGTACAAATACCATCATGGCTACATTTGCCACGACATTACCTGTTGCAGAAAGAATACCGGGAATAATATTTCCTGCTGCAGACAAAGCTTTTTGTATAATGTCTTCAGAAAAAATATTATATCCCCAACGCTCCATAACTGAAGCATGAATATTATATAGACTGTCTATTATTACCTGCGGATGGAATTGTTTTAATTTTGCATAAATCAAAACCATCAGACCACCTACGGCTAAAATTAAGAATAAAAAAGTTACGATTAATAATATGGAAGTAGTTATAGTATTACCCTACCCTTTCTTCAACATGTAGTAGTGAGGCTTTCTTAGTATTAGATAAAGAGTAAACCCTCCCAAAACAGAACTGGCAAAATACCTGAGTCCATCAAAGATGACACATGCTAAAAACAAAATAAGTAAAATAAATCCTATTTGTTTTATATTTTCATTGAATTGTTTGCCGGTGTACACTTCTATAATTGAAGGTTTTAAGAACTAAGAGCTAATTATAAAATATCATTATAACCAAACATTTAGCTCTTAGTTCTTATGCTTATTATATTACATAATTCCTCTTTCTCTTAGTTTTAACTGCCATGCCCACGCTGACCTGACAGTATCGTCCAACGTTTCTTTTGCAGTCCAGCCTAAAACTTCATTAGCATAACGAGGATCGGCCCAGATTTGTTCAATATCGCCTTCTCTTCTTCCAACAATTTTGTAAGGCACTTTTACTCCGGTTGCCTCTTCAAAAGTTTTAATTAAGCCTAAAACAGAAACACCATTTCCTGTTCCCAGATTGAAATATTCGAGTTTTGCATCAGATACATTATTTAGCATGCGTTCAATTGCAATAACATGAGCTTTTGAAAGATCCACTACATTGATATAATCACGAATACAAGAACCATCAGGGGTATTGTAGTCATCACCATATACCGACAACTCTTTTCTGATACCCATAGCTGTTTGAGTTAAGAAAGGAAGAAGGTTTTGAGGAACTCCATTAGGCAGTTCTCCTATTTCTGCACTTGTATGTGCTCCGATAGGATTAAAGTAACGTAAAATAATACTTTTATAAGGGGCCTGGGCATGAATGGCATCCCGAATAATTTCTTCATTGATCTGTTTTGTATTTCCGTAAGGAGATAAAGCGGGTTGAATAGGTGCGGATTCATCTACAGGAAGTTTATCCGGCTGACCATAAACAGTACAGGAGGATGAAAATACTATACCTTCAACATTATATTTAGGCATTAGTTCCAGCAGATTAAGCAAAGAATCAATATTATTCCTATAATACATAAGAGGTTTTTCCACCGATTCACCTACTGCTTTGCTGGCGGCAAAATGAATGATTCCTTTGATACCTGGATACTTGTCAAAAACCTGAGTCATTCCAGCCATATCCGTACAATCCACTTTCTCAAATGCAGGACGAACACCGCTGATTTTTTCGATTCCATCCAATACATTTTCGTTGGAATTTGAAAGGTTATCCACGATAACTACTTCAAATCCGGCATTTTGCAATTCCACAGTTGTGTGTGATCCAATATAGCCAACACCTCCGGTAACTAATATTTTTCCTTTCATCGTCAATTATATATTAAGTAAATTAATTAAGCTGCAAAATTAATAATTAAGTTCAAACTTTTCTATTTTTTCACTGTACTATTCCACTAAAACCCATAAAAGCCATAGCCAGTATTCCTGCAGTTACTAATGCAATAGGTGTTCCCTTCATCATTTCAGGAACATGTGTCAAAGATAATTGCTCTCTGATCCCTGAAAAAAGCATTAGGGCTAATCCGAAACCTATTGCCGTCGATACAGCATAAACCATAGACGATAATAAAGTAAAATCCTTCTGGATAACTAATATTGCAACTCCTAATATTGCACAATTTGTCGTGATTAGCGGCAGAAAAACTCCTAAGGCCTGGTACAGTGCAGGTGACACTTTTTTCAAAACGATCTCAACCATTTGAACCAAAGATGCAATTACTAAAATAAAGGTAATAGTTTGCATAAATCCCAGGTTCATGGGATCCAGTAAATATTTTTGAATAATAAACGTAAATAAAGTTGCTATTGTCATCACAAAAGCTACGGCAATAGACATACCGACGGCTGTCTCTACTTTCTTCGACACACCCAAGAAGGGACATATTCCGAGAAATTGAGATAAAACAATATTATTTACAAATACTGCACCTACAAAAATCAAAAAATAAGTCATACTCTAACTTTTACAATTATTTTCTTTGTTTCTCCCAATCCGATACAAGGAGCATGAGCATCCTGTGGAAAGAAAACAGCAAATTCACCGGGTGTCAAACTAAAATAAACAGAAGGTGAATCCGAATAAAATTCAATATCTTTCCCGGACGAATAAGGCTCTGCTACCGACTTGCATTTTTCGCGGGCAGTCCAGCCGAAAGTCTCTTCTTTTGAAACCGGAACTTGAATATCAATATATTCATTGTGAGATTCAAGGGATGCATCCTGTTTATCTTTTAATTGGGTCTTAACTACATTTACAAATAAATCTTCTCCGGATAATTTTACTGTGCCTTCCTTCAAATTATTAAAGTCTAAAGATCGAATATAGTCAAAAGCTTTTTTAAAATGAGAATTCAAACTTTCATATTTACA
>JAJBTS010000050.1 GCA_020860885.1 Bacteroidales bacterium | reverse complement strand
ATCCGCGGGGGCCGGTAGCCTCCATCTGTTACCAGTCCTTGGTACGATCGGAAGAAAGTATTGATATTATTGATAAATCCATTACTGCTTACGGAGGAGTTCAGGCGGGCTTTCTGGAAAAAAACCTTTCCTGGATTACCTTATTTATAGCTGCCGCTCCGAGTCTTGGGTTTTTAGGTACTGTGATCGGGATGATACAGTCTTTCGATGAGATACAGAAGTATGGAGATATTAATCCTACGATTGTGGCGGGAGGAATGAAATTCGCCTTGATCACTACGGTAGGAGGTTTGGTGGTTGCCTTGATCCTTCAATTTTTTTACAATTATATATTAAATAAAATTGAAGGAATACTGAGCCAGATGGAAGACGACTCCATTACTATTCTCGATATACTGATTAAATATAAGAAGAAATATCAGAATCATGAAGCCGTTAAAGAACAGTAAGATATCGACTTTGATACTCTGGGTGTGTATGATTGTTTCTTTCGGGGTATTTTCTGCTTATTATTATGGTTTATTCACCCATCCGGGTAATATGGATACGGCAGAAACTTCCGTATTATTAAACTGGTTGTATATCCTTTTTAGTATTTGTCTGTTATCCGCGGTGGTTTTTTCCGTGATTCAGATGGTGAAACTTTGGAAAACCAACCGGAAGCAATTGTTTTACTCTTTAACAGGAGTCGCAGCGCTGGGTATTGTCTTGTTTATAAGTTATCTGATGGGCAGTGGCGAGCCCTTGCCTGTTTCCGGGTCTGAAGGAAATGATAATATGTTTTTATGGTTGAAAATAACGGATATGTGGATTTACAGTATTTATATATTACTGGCTGTAAGCATCGTTGCTGTTATTGCAGGTATTCTCTGGAGTTATATTAAAAAGACCCGTTAAGTATGGCTCGTAAAAGGAGGAAAATACCTCAGGTAAATTCAAGTTCTTCGGCGGATATAGCTTTCCTGTTGCTGATCTTTTTCCTTATTACGAGTTCTTTAGATCCGAAAACCGGTATTTACCGTAAGTTGAATGCTTCTACTGCAGAAGAGGTGCTTAAAGAGAGGATGGATATTGAAGACCGGAATCTTCTCACTTTTACTATCGATTCGGTAGGTGATATTTTGTATAAAGACGAGCCAATTACTTTGTTCGAGGTAAGAGATTTGAGTAAAACTTTTATTGAGAATGCGGATAATCTGGAGTTTCTTCCTGAAAAAGAAGTAATTCAGGTTCCGGAGATAGGAGAGTATCCGGTTACATCCCGGCATGTGATCTCTTTAAAAATAAATGAGAATTCGAAGTATGAAACTTATCTTTCCGTATTGAATGAGCTGACGGCTGCTTACAATCAATTACGTAATGATGCTTCGAACAATATATTTCAAACCTCCTTCTATAATCTGAGTCCGGAAAAGCAGGAGGCGATCCGTACCATTTACCCTCTTAGAATATCGGAATTAATTGTGGAACCGGAAGAGAAGGAAGGAGGGGAGTTATGAGCCGCTTCAGGAAATCAGAGGCACGGGAGGTTCCCGTACTTAATACTGCCGCATTGCCGGATTTGATTTTTACTATCCTTTTTTTCTTTATGATAGTAACCAATATGCGTCCGGTTCCGGTAATGACTCAGTTTGATCTGCCTCAGGCAACGGAATTGCAGAAATTGGAAGAAAAGTCTTCCGTTATTTATATTATGGTAGGAAATCCGCACGATCCTGCAAATGAAAATAAAATACAATTAAACTCAGAGTTTGTTTCTATAAAAGAAATGTCTTTTTTGCTGGAAAAAGAGATACAAAAGAATAGTGAAGGAAACGCAGATCCTTTTGTTGTGGTCTTGAAAGCGGATAAGGATACTCCGATGCGGATCATTAATGAAATAAAGGAAAATCTCCGGAACGCCGGGTTGCTTACGGTACATTATTCGGCAGAGAGAAAAAATATAAATTAAGGTTTTAGTCTTGCTTAGTAATTTATATATAATGAATTAAATTACCGATAGCATCTGTTGATTTATTTATTCTTGTTATATTTGCATTGTTAAACTAAAAAAGATAACGATGGGACATCACCAGTTAGATGAGTTGGATGAAAAAATTCTGAAAATGATTATAGGGAATGCGCGTATTCCTTTTTTAGAGGTTGCACGGGCTTGTAATGTTTCCGGGGCAGCCATTCATCAAAGAATTCAGAAGTTAACCAACCTGGGTATTATAAAAGGATCGGAATTTATAGTAGACCATGATAAATTGGGTTATGAGACATCTGCTTATATGGGACTGTTTCTGAAAGACCCGGGCCAGTTTAAAGATGTGGTAAAAGCATTACAGGATATTCCGGAAGTCGTTGAATGTTACTATACGACCGGGCAGTATGATTTATTCATTAAGTTGTTCGCTAAAAACAATCAGCATTTGCTGGAGATCATTCATTCCAAGTTGCAACCGTTAGGTTTATCCCGGACGGAAACTCTCATTTCTTTTAAAGATGCATTCAAAAGACAGATTCCTATGGATTTTGAATTTAAGGGAGAAGATATGGAGTAAATTAGTTTGTAGAAAAGAAAATTTATTTATATCTTTGCACCCTGATTGCGAAATCGAAAAGAATAGCTAAGAGAAATAATAAAAAATATATACTACGATGTCTAAAATCTGTCAAATTACAGGAAAAAAAGCAATGGTGGGCAACAATGTTTCGCACTCAAACCGCAAAACAAAGAGGAAATTTGATGTCAACCTGTTTACAAAAAAGTTCTACTGGGTAGAGCAGGATTGTTGGATTAGTCTGAATATTTCAGCTAATGGATTACGTACAATCAATAAATTAGGTTTGGACGCTGCTATTAGAAAGGCGGCTGATAAAGGTTATTTAAACGTATAAAAATAGGAGACCTTAAAAAATGGCAAAGAAAGCAAAAGGAAATAGAGTTCAGGTAATTCTGGAATGCACTGAGCATAAAGAAAGTGGTATGCCGGGTACTTTTCGCTATATCACAACGAAAAACAGAAAAAATACTACAGGAAGATTGGAATTGAAAAAATACAATCCTATCCTGAAAAAGATGACATTGCACAAAGAAATCAAATAAAACAGATAAACCATGGCAAAGAAAACCGTTGCGGGATACCGCGAGAAATCAGAGGGACGCTCTTATTCAAAAGTGATTAAAATGATTAAATCACCAAAAACAGGAGCTTACACTTTCAAAGAAGAGATGGTTCCTAATGAAGCTGTAAAAGACTATTTTAAAT
>JAJBTS010000234.1 GCA_020860885.1 Bacteroidales bacterium | reverse complement strand
CTTCAATTGTATAAAGTGGCTTATATGATTGGGGATTTATTATTACTTGTACTTACGATTTCCAATTTATATGCATAAATAGGGGTGCTTTGGAGAAAAAAATATACATTTGCATTCTACCTCATTTTCTTTTAGAATTGGAAAAGAATAAAATAAAACGAATGGTCATTTCCTGGTTGTTGTCGATCCTGTGTATACTTCCGGCTGCAACCCAGACTATTCATATTTACCGGAACAATAGCTGCGAAGGACATTGTTCACATACCGGTGATCAGGATCATCCGGATCACGACTGTAGTTCTTGTCCGGTGTGCCGGTTTGTTTTATTCTCGTTTACAGAAGCCAACATTTATTCTCTGGATACATTCTCACAAGAGTTTTATACTCGCGTATTCTCTTTTTATGAGAATAAAATTCATAATTCCATCACCCATTCCGGTTACTTACGGGCTCCCCTTTTTGCGAGTGCATAATACTTCCTTTATGGAGGATTTACATCCTCTTCTTTATTTATTTATTCAATAATGATATAAAAAAACGAATATGCATACTAGAATTATTCTGGTTATGCTTATGTTGGTATTTGCATTATCTGTATATGCACAGAAAACCGACTCTATCCGAACCATAGAATTGGAGAAAGTTACTGTTAGTACAGCTTCTTACAAAACGACAAGTACGCTACATTCGGCTTTGCCGGTAGAAGTAGCAGAAAAAGATTTTCTGAGCAGGAATTTTACAGGTAATCTGATACAAGCATTGGAGCATATCCCTGGAGTTCATTCCATGGACATAGGTTCCGGTTTTTCCAAACCTATGATCCGGGGAATGGGATTTAACCGTATCTCCGTAACCGAAAACGGTATAAAACAAGAAGGACAGCAATGGGGAAGCGACCACGGACTGGAGATCGATGCGTTCAACGTCGAACGTATAACGATACGCAAAGGACCTTCTTCCTTGCTTTACGGAAGTGACGCTTTAGGTGGCGTCATTGAAATAATACAACTGCCACCGCCTGATGAGAATCAGATATTCGGAGAAATATCTCTTCTGGCAAAAAGCGTAAACCGCAATCTGGCTGGCTCTGTATTACTAGGAATAAAGAAAAATGCCTGGTATACCAAAGTTCGTTACTCGCAACAGAGTTTCGGCGACTACCGGATACCCACCGATACCATCGTTTATCTTACCCAAAAAATGCCTGTGTACAGTCGAAAGTTAAAAAACACAGCAGGTATCGAACGGAATGTAAGCGTTTACACCGAATATAGGAAAGAAAGATATTTATCCAGTTATGCGATAAGTAATGTCCATCAGAAGATAGGGTTCTTTCCCGGCGCTCACGGAATACCGGAGGAATCGCGGGTTCAGGATGATGGCGATAGCCGCAATATCGAATTGCCGTACAGCAAAGTCAACCATCTGAAGATCTCTTCACGCCAACAATATATATGGGATAAACTGATCGGTTTCTGGGATATAGGATATCAAAACAACCATAGGGAAGAATGGAGCCTGTTCCATACCCATTACGGAACGCAACCGGCTCCGGAAAATAACCCAGACAAGGAGTTGGAGTTTAACTTAGACACTTATAGTTCTTCTCTAAAAATAAGGTCTATCCATTCTTCCGCATGGGAATACCAGGCAGGATGGGACATCCAATATCAACAAAACCGCATCGGAGGATATTCGTTTCTTTTGCCTCGGTACGACCGTTTTACGACTGGCTTATTTTCTCTTGCTACCTGGCGACCGTCCGAAAGGTTTTCCCTGAGCGGAGGCATTCGTTACGATTACGGCAGAATCGATATATCGGAATATGCGGATCCCTATCTGGCAATTTATTTAGAGGATATGGGGTACGATGAAGAAGTAATCGGACAATACCTTTGGCGCAGTTATCCGGTAAAACGCCGGTTCGGTGATTTTTCCAGCTCGGTAGGAGCTGTGTGGCAGATAAAAAAACATCATTTGCTGAAAGCGAATATTGGCCATAGTTTCCGTCTTCCCGGCGCCAACGAACTGGCTTCCAATGGGGTTCATCACGGAACGTTCAGGCACGAACAGGGAGATCCGTCCCTCTCATCGGAAAAAGGCTGGCAACTGGATATTTCTTATCTGTATGAAACTGAACACATAACTTTCTCCCTGAGTCCTTTTGTAAGTTGGTTCAGCAATTACATACATTTGAGTCCTACCGGAGAGTGGTCTATACTTCCTCATGCCGGACAAATTTACCGGTACATAGGAACGGAAGCTGTTTTTGCAGGCGCAGAAATAACATTTGGTATAAATATTCTTCCTGCATTTAATTACACTTTTTCAGGAGAATATGTATACACTTCCAATCCGGAAGAGCGTATTCCCCTCAGCTTTTCTCCTCCTGTATCGATGCGTAATACATGGACATGGAAAGGAAAAAAGTTTCAGGTGTATGCCGAGCTGCATAGTTTTGCCTCACAAAATAACGTAGCAAAAAATGAGAACCCGACTCCGGGCGCCAGCTTAATCAATATGGGAGGAAATGTTTCTATACCAATAGGGAAAACGGTCATGGAGGTCGTTTTATCTTTGCAGAACCTATTGAATAAAAAATACTACAACCATTTGAGTTTTTACCGGAAAGTAGAAATCCCGGAGCCGGGACGAAACTTCCAGCTATTAATTAAAATACCTTTTAAGAATAAATTAAAATGAGAACAAAAAGTAATCTGCTGTTTTTAGCAACTATAATAGTATCTATCAGTCTTTTCACGTCCTGCAACGACAATGACGGAGACACTACTCCACCGGTTATAAATCTTATCACTCCTGCCGAAGGAGCTGTATTAACCATAGGATCTCCAGTGGAGCTCGAAATGGAAGTGTCCGACAATGAGGGATTAAAATCGTATAAAATAAATATTCATAATGCTTTTGACGGACATGATCACGATAAATCATTAAAATCTCAAGAGGAAACTATCGCGTTCTCCTATGATAAAGTTTGGAATGATATTGGAGGCTTAAAAGAAGCTAAAATTCAACACGCCGAAATCTTTATAACCGCCAATGCAACTCCCGGGAAATATCATCTTATCGTTTATTGTACAGATGCTTCCAAAAACGAATCCTATATAGCCCGAAATGTAGTATTGAGTAATGGGGATGCGGAAGAAGAACATGCTCACGAGCATTAAAGCGTAAAAATGCCATAAAAGAAAAAGTAGAAGAAGGTTGTTTGCAGGATTCAAACAACCTTTTTGTACTAATTTAGCCAATTATCAGAGAACGGACTTGCCACTTATCACTTCTCCTGCCTCTAACGTTATCCTCAGGATTACAACAGTATTTACCGGAAGGTTATCCACCTGAACAGAGTGTTGCGACCCATAATTTTTTGAAAACAACAGTCTGCCGTCTATCCCGGTTATGGTTACAGACCGGACAGGATCCGTTTTAGATTCTATCTTCAGGCTACCGGGAGTCCCGGAAGGATAAACAGATACCACGGATTCAATACGGGATAGGGAAGTATCGTCTTTCATTTTCAGTTTTATACGGGTTAAATGAAGGGGAAGGTTCATTTCCTGGGAGACGACCATCCATTGGGTATCGTTATATACCAGGACGTTACTGGTATAATCTCTATCTAATTGGTAAAAAATATTATCAAAAAGAACCTCTCCATTATTATCCAAACAGGTAATGTAATAATTTTGAGTGGCATATCGGAATTTACTCAGCATTATTTTCCCATCCTCCTGTAAGGTAAAACCAAAAAGGGAATAAGATAAATGATCTTTTGTATGAGAAAAAACTCCATTATCGGCAAAACCCGTATCCAATTTACCATCCGAAGTGATCCGCACTAAATCAGTGCCTAGAAACAAAACCTTTCCGTCGGGTTGTTCTATGATATCAGGGGAATGCAAAATACCATCTTCAGCCAGGACTCCATCCTCACCGAAATCAGTAACGAAATTTCCCTGTAAATCCATCTTAAAACAATAGCCGCTCGGATCGACAGAGAAATAAACTTTTCCTGCCACTAAAAAAGACTGGTCAGATAAAAGCGAAAGCTGCTCAATAGTAAACCTTAAATCCTTGTATGTCAAAGTCAACATACCATTCCCATTAAAACTCTCATCCAGGGAACCGTCATTTTTTAATTTTACAAGGATATTGGAAGGTACTACTAATAAAAGGGAATAATCTTCCAATACCGTTACAGAGGAATAATCGGTCAGTCCCAGTAAGGAAAGGACTTTCCCTTTCTCTCCAAAGGTTTCATCAAGCTTTCCTTCCGAAGTAAGACGGATAAGAAATATATCTTCTGCGCTAGATTCAGGAGTAGAATAGTGATACCACCCTCCGATAAGTATCCGGTTATCGGATTGGATAACAACAGAATTAAGCCAGACCAAACCACCTATCTTATCAATCGTCATTATCCCATTTTCTCCGAACTTTTCATCCAATATTCCGTTTTTCGTTATCCGTACCAATACCAGATTTTCATCCTGGTCAAAACCGGTAACAACAATGTTATCGTTCAAATCTATACGTAGATCTAAACCTATATTGTGCTTCCTGGCGGGAATCCTTAAGGTATCGATAGGAATAGTAAAGATTCCTCCGGCTCCGAAATCCTCATCCAGCACCCCATTCGAATCCACTTTAATTACCGCCATGGTATTTTTACCATATTCGGGGTAAGCGGTCATCAGGATATTGCCTTTGCTGTCAACAGCTGTTGAAAGAACCCAGTCGATACCCGGAATGGAAACGGTACCCTTTTCCCCGAACGTTTCATCCACAACCAGTTCCTGTGATGAAAGACGGATGGGGAAGAGAAGTAAAACGATAAAAAGTAATTGGATTGTTTTCATTGTTTATTCAGTATTTCACAGCACCGCTAAAAAATTGACAATATATTTTTTGACGTGCTTTAATTAGTAATCTATTGTCATTTTACCACGGACTTGCCACTTATCACTTCTCCTGACCCTAACGTTATCCTCAGGATTACAACAGTATTTACCGGAAGGTTATCCACCTGAACAGAATGCTGCGGTACATAATTATTTGAAAACAACATACTGCCGTCTATCCCGGTTATGGTTACAGACCGGACAGGATCCGCTTCAGAATCTATCTTTAGGCTACCGGGAGTCCCGCAAGGATAAACAGATACTCCGGATTCAATACTGGGTATGGAAGTATCGTCTTTCATTTTCAATTTTATACGGGTTAAAAGAAGGGGACGGTTCATTGCCTGGGAGACCATCATCCATTGGGTATCATTATATACCATTACGTCTGTGGAATAATCCATCGGGAATTTATAAAAAATCTCATCACAAAGGACTTCACCATTCTTATCTAAAAAGGTAATATAATACTTTCCCTGGTAATAGGAATCTTTGCTTAGCATTATTCTCCCATCATCCAGTAAGGTAAAACCGAAAAGGGAATAAGAATGATGGTCTTTCCAGTGATCGAAAACTCCATTATCAGCAAAACCAGTATCCAATTTACCATCAACAGTAATCCGGAATAAATCTCCCCCAAAAATTAAAATCTTTCCATCGGGTTGTTCTAACATATTCTGGGAATCCAAAAAAAGGTCTTCTGCCAGAATTCCATCCTCCCCGAAATCCGTTACTAAATTCCCCTGTAAATCCATCTTAAAACAATAACCGCTCGGATCATAAGAGAAATAAATTTTTATTACCACTAAAAATGACTGGTCGGATAAAAGGGTGAGCCGTTCAATGGTAAGCCTTAAATCATTGTAGCTTAACCTGATTATGCCGTTACCATTGAAACTTTCATCCAGGGAACCGTCGCTTTTTAATTTTACAAGGACATTAGATGATGCAACTAATAAAAGGGAATAATCCTCCAATACAGTTACAGAAGAATAACCATTCAATTCCGGTGGGAAGCGAACAATACCATTTTCTCCAAAACTTTCATCAAACTCTCCTTCCGTCGTGATACGGATAAAAAGTATATTTTTGTATTGTGGGTTAAGAGCAGTAGAGTACCATCCTCCAACCAAAATCCGGTTATCGGATTGGATAATGACCGATTGAAACGTTACTTCCCGCATATTATTAATTGTCACTCTTCCCTTCTCCCCGAATGTTTCATCCAATACTCCGTTCCTTGTTATTCGGATCAGTAATAAATCAGCATTCGGATCAAAACCGGTTAAAATAATATTGTCATTTGAATCAAAAGTCAGGTTAGTAATTTTAATGGAATCAATAGTAAAGATTCCTCCGCTTCCGAAATCCTGATCCAGCACCCCATTCGAATTCACTTTAATTACCGCCATGGTAGATTTACCATATTCCGGATAAGCAGTCATCAGGATATTGCCTTTGCTGTCCAAAGCTGTGGAAAGAACCCAATCGATACCTGGAATAGAAACGGTACCCTTTTCCCCGAACGTTTCATCCACAACAAGTTCCTGTCCTGAAAGACGAAGGGGGAAGAGAAGTAAAACGATAAAAAGTAATTGTATTGTTTTCATTATTTATTCAGATTTCACAGCACCACTAAATAAATTGATAATATATTCTCAGGGTACTTTTGATTAGTAATCTATTGTCATTTTACCACGGACTTGCAACTTATCACTTCTCCCGATTCTAACGTTATTCGCAGAATCACAACGGTATTTACCGGAAGATTATCTACCTGAACAGAGTGCTGCGACCCATAATTCTTTGAAAACAGCATCCTGCCATCTATCCCGGTTATGATCACAGACCGGACAGGATCTGCTTCAGACTCTATCTTCAGACTACCGGAAGTTCCGGAAGGATAAACAGATACTCCGGATTTAATACGCGGTATGGAAGTATCGTCTTTCATTTTCAGTTTTATACGGGTTAAAAGAAGGGGAGAACCCCATTTCCGGGATACTAAAAGCCATCGGCAGTCATTATATACCATTATTTTGCAGGAATAATCCGCAGGGAATTTATAAAAAACATCCTCCAGGAGAACCTCTCCATTCTTATCTAAACAGATAACATAATAATTTTCTTGGAAATACCCATCTTTACTTAGCATTATTTTTCCATCATCCATTAGAGTAAAACCGAAAGGAACATACATAAAATCATTTTTTTTATGTGAAAAAACTCCTTTATTGGCAAAACCAGTATCCATTTCACCGCGAGGGGTGATACGTAATAAATCATAATACCCTAATAATAAAATCTTTCCATCGGGTTGTTCTATAATACCATAATTATCAATTAAAGAATGGGCCAAAAAACCCTCTTCCCCGAATTCAGTAATGATATTTCCCTGCAAATCCATCTTAAAACAGTAACTATTCGTAGAGCCGTCAATTGGAGTATATCCTGTAATTAAAAACGACTGGTCGGAAAGAAAGAGAAAACCCCTTACAATAAACCTTAAATCATTGTAGGTTAGATTTACGATGCCATTACCTTTAAAGCTTTCATCCAAAGAACCGTCGCTTTTTAATTTTATCAGGCTATCGGATGATGTAACTAACACTAGAGAATAATCTTCCAATACCGTTAAAAAACCATAGCCAGTCTGGTTCATTTTCAAAGAAACGATACCCTTTTCACCGAAAGTTTCATCCCGATTTCCTTCAGTAGTAAGACGAATAAAGTATATTCCATCGAGCCTTAATTCAGGATCGTAATAGTACCACCCTCCAATCAAAATCCTGTCATCCGATTGAACAATAACAGATTGGACCCACATTTCCCCAATATTATTAATGGTTTTTATCCCATTTTCTCCGAAAGTTTCATCCAATATTCCATTTTTTGTTATCCTGATCAATACCAGATTTTCATCCCGGTCAAAGCCGGTAACAACAATATTATCTTTAGAATCTATATTGATATCAAGGATCTTTACCGTATCGAGAGGAATAGAAAAGATCCCTCCGTTTCCGAAATCCTCAACCAGTATCCCCTTTAAATCCACTTTAACTATTGCCATGGCAGGATTATTATATTCCGGGTAAGCAGTCATTAGGATATTACCTTCGCTGTCAAAATCGGTCAGAAGGACCTGATATATACCAGGGATGGCAGTTATACCCTTTTCCCCGAACGTTTCATCCACGACCAGCTCCTGTGATGAAAGACGAAAGGGTAAAAGAATTAAAACGATAAAAAGTAATTGTATTGTTTTCATTATTTATTCAGTATTTTGATTTGAACTCCTATTTTATTATTATCCAATATAATATAGTACTTACCTGTAACGGTCGTCGTCGTTGCAATCGGTATATTTCTCCCTTACCTTATCAGGGGTGGTGATCTCTATCCGGCTTCCTTTACGGGCTTTGAACGAAGAAACGATCTTCACTTTTTTATTGGATCCGGCCACCAGCATAGAACCCTCCTGCAAATCAATATCCTGAATACGCACTTCCCTTTCACACGGGAAAGCAAAGATATCGCCCGTTGCCGAGTAAGACCAATCATCCACATAATAGTGAACCTGTTTCACAGCCCGGTAAGCATCCACCAGGCCATACCCTACATATTCGTGCCAACTACCGTTTTCACGTTCCTGGATTTCCAGGTAAGGGTAATTACCTATTTTCCGGGCGGTCCTCTCCAGGATATCCCGAACTTGTTTTCCCGTAAGGTCAGGATTGGAAGAAAGCATCAGGGCAGCAACGCCCGATACGTAAGGAGCAGCATAAGAGGTACCTGATTCTGCAATGAATCCACCATTATTATCGGTAGTATAAATTTCCTTCCCGGGAGCGACAAGATCTAACTTGATTCCGGCTGCGGATTTATATCCACCTCCAAAATCGGCTCTGTCTCCTACACTATCAATAGCCCCTACACATAAAATATCATCATGGAAGCGGGCCGGATAATCCACGGCTCCATTGTTACCGGCTGCAAACACCACGATACACCCCTTTCCTCCCCGGCCGTGTGTCAAAGCATTCATGATAGCACCTTCCAGCAAAGAGCTAGCAAGGTCTCCTTTTAACTGATCACCCCACGAATTATTAATCACATCCGCTCCATTGTCCACAGCCCAATTCATCCCGTTTACCATATATTCAGACATCTTTTTATCACTATTATCTAAATTATGGCCGATTCCCATTATCTTGGCTTCCGGGGCAACCCCCACTACCTGAAAGTTATTGTCTTTCACGGCTGCAATTATTCCGGCAACTTGCGTCCCATGGGCATCATGATAATCATAATTACTGGGTATGGAATCACGAGGATTACTCCTGGCATCCAAACTTAAGTGGTGCATATTGGCAGCCAGGTCCGGATGATCCCTCTGTATCCCCTGGTCAAGGACAGCTACAGTGACCCCCGCGCCTTTACTCAGCGTCCATGCCTCGCAGATATTGATATCAATACCCGGGAAAGAAGTATTCTGTAAGCCCCATAACCTATTAAACAATGAATCGTTCGAACAACTGGGACGGAAATCAAACATAAAAGCAGGGTCTATCTCTTCAAAATATCCTGTTTCATAAAAATAATTCGTCGCTTCCAAAGAGTTTTCAAAGGATGGGGAATTCAGGAAAGAAAGGGCGTACCACAAAGGCATGGATGCAACCGGACGAAGTATGTCTATATCTTTCTCCCTTGCCAGGGCAAAGAGAAGGGTAGTATCGGAAAGACTCTTTAACCTGACGTAAAAAAGATCCGAAGTACTCCGGTAATCCCCATTGGAGCCCACAAAAGGGAAAACGTTCCGGACAGAAGCCTCTTTCTTCAACTCTTTTACCTGTCCGGCATAATCCGTAGCCTTACCGGAAGGACGGACCTTAAACTTCGTTATTCCTCCCTGCCGGATGTCTTCCTTGTCAACAGCCGGTTCCAGGTTGAGTTTTTCTAACCGGGAGAGGGACAAATCAACCGGCTCATCTTCCAGGCGGATATTCACATGTTCTTTATCAATACGTAAGGATACCCTTTCCCCTTTGTAGTAATAATAAGGTTGACGGGCCGGCGGGGATTGCTGGGAATGCAACGGGAAAAAGACAGACAGCAAGCCTAAGAATAAACCTGTTTTTATTAGTGTTACTGTTATTGTTTTCATCTTATCCACCTTATTTCGTTAATACCATCTGTTTCGTATCCATCACCTGTCCGCCTACAACCAGCGAATACACATACATACCGGCCGGAAGCGAGGAACCGGGAATCGTAATGCTATGGTTGCCCGGAACGGCTTCCTCTTTCAGTATCATTTTCCCCTGCATGTCGAAAACTCCGATAAAAGCCTCTTTATTGTTCCCGGGTAGGAAATAACGGATCTCCGTCTGTGACGTAAAAGGATTGGGAGTATTCTGCGAAAGGATACAGCCGGACAACACAGGGTCTATCGTCGTGCCGGCGGTTGTTTTCTCCGAAGACTTCAAAACCGGCTGTCCTAATTTGAGTTCCGCCACTTCCAGGCTAAGGGCATCGATCCTACCCTGCTGCTCTTTCATAGCTTCGATCAACAAACCCACCAGCTCCTGGTAAGCGACCGCTTTAAGGCCGTCTTCACGGGTACGGACCACTTCAGGAACAACAGCCTCCACTTCCTGGGCAACCACCCCTATACGCTTACGGGACTTCTCCTGCTCCATCCGGCGGAAAGTCTCCAAAGAAAGTTCCGGCTTTTGTTTCGATAGCAGGCTGTAAGATTCCTCCAAAGAACGGGAGAATTTGGCGCCTGTTTCCCCTTCTGCCAAAAGAGTTTCTTCCGGAGAATTCATCGAATAGACAACCCCTCGTAATTGCATTACTTTGGATAAAGCCCCAGGGATATTTTCTATATCTTTTTTCCGGGATACATCAGAAAGAGTAAAAAAACCGCTCCCATACACATTACCCGCACCGCTGACCTGGAAACGGAGGTTGCCCCGGTGAAAAACAGCAATAGCATCGTTGTACAATCCGGTATGCCAGATACGCATGCCGTACGTACCGTCCAGCATCAGGTACATATCAATGGCTTGGGAGGCGTCGGAAACGATACCCAAAGGAGTGCCTGCATCGGATTCGTAAGTATAACCGTTTATGTCGGTCCCTACACGCAACATTCCCTGGTTGTTGAGGTAAACGCCCCGGTTGGCATCGTTCCGTTTGAAATAGAAACGGTTGTTGGATGTACGCACCATTTTCAGGGGAACCGCAGAAGAAGAAGTATAGGAATCGGTAACGGATATACCTTTACCGACGGTATCAAAATTACCGAAAAAAGCAGTTCCTCTGTTGTCTAACGTAAGTTGGGCATAGCCGGAAGAAACAAAGAGTAAAAAAGTGACGAAAATTGTAGTTTTTAATGTTTTCATGAGTAGTATATATAAAAATCAAAAGAATAGTTTAGTTTGTAAATAAATAAATCCGGGAATCCTTCCATGCTTTGCACCAAGGATTAAGAACGTACACACAAAGGCAAATAAAACAATCTCCTTACGGGTAAGGCAGGGTTTGGTACTTGTAATTCCTGTTCCATAGGCAATTTTTAATTCGTGGTTAACTCATCGCTACAATTGCGCCAGTTGTGAGCAGCAAAACTTCATCATCTCACAAAGTAAGTGAATCCATTTCGTAAATCCTAATCTTTTTTAATCTTTTTTATAATAAAACTTACTAGTCACCACTTAACCGCTATCAGGGATATTCATCATTTGTTATTTGTTACCATGGGCGTTGCCCATGGCTGTTGCTATAAAGTCTTCGACCTTTAATTACCGCTCACTAATTACTGTTTACTGGTGACTGTCCTCGGATGTATATCCCAGCAGCCCTGAGATATACATCCGAACGCCTTAGCCAAAAGGATCGCGAACCCCCTGAGGTATACATCCGAGAGGTGCTCAGATATACAACCAAGAATTAACAGTAAACGGTACACACTAACAGCACACGACATTGTCCTCGCCAATTATTCACTGCTTACTGCTTACTGTTTACTGTTTTTGGTTTGAACTGGAGCAATAAAAGTGCGATAGAAATAATTACGATCCCTACAACAGAGGGTATATCCGGCGATTCACCGGGCAGTAATATCCAGCTTAGAATACTTCCCGTTACAGGAATGAGGAATTTCCACATGTTCAACTCGGATACTTTAACCTCCGGACGCTGTAATAAAGTATACCATAAAGAAAAGGATACGGCAGGAATAAGGGCCAGCCACAACAATGCTCCGTAAAATTCGGGAGGATATATTTTGAACTCAGGAGTTTCAAGAAAAAACGATGTAATAAGCAAAAGAGTTCCTCCTGTAAAATTGGCGAAAGAAGTTAAAAAGACAGGAGACAGATTGTACGACTTTTTCTTCACTACCATAATATTGGTATAACTACCGCAAATATTGCTTAAGACCAAAAGAGCAATTCCTATATAAAACTGCGGGTTATCCGAACTAAAACCTCCTTTAGCCAAGCTGATAAATACCACGCCCGACAATCCCAGAAGGATAGCTATTATCTTCCTGAAAGTCAGTTTATCATCTCTAAGCGTTAAATGAGCCATCAAAGCGACAAACAAAGGTCCTGCCCCTATAATTATTGCAGAAGTGGATCCCGGCACTTTATCCAGCCCCATAAAAAACAGACCGTATTGAAGGAAAGTCTGTAGAAAAGCAAACAAAAGCATAAACCGCCAATGTATCAGTTGAGACTTTATATTTATCTTGTAAATATAAATCATAGGAAAAAGCAAAATCCCGGCTAGCATAAACCGCAATCCGGAAAGGAAAACCGGACCCACGTACTGAAATCCGATCTTAGCACCGGCAAAAGCCGATCCCCATAACACACAAGCTATAATTGCCCTGAGTTTAACTCCCATAATTAAGAAAATACTGCTATATTCTTACTACGATGCGCTCTCCCAACTGACGTCCGATCGCTACGTGCGACTCATGTAATTCCTGAAGATCCCGGAGTAGTTCTATTTGTCGCTCGAAATCCTTTCGTTCGTCCGCTGATCTCAATTCTTCATGAATCTTCTTCTCCCGGAGGTTTAAGATAGCATTCTTGTAATTGAACATTTCATAAGGTACTTTTTCCAGCAACATTTTATTTTGTGCATTTCTTTTTTGTTCTTCGACTGTTTCATCATCCAAATCCACTTTCTCCGGCTTTGCATGGATCGGACTTAACATATAAGAATCGGTAGATATATCCACTGCAATTCTACTGATGTCGGGATCCGGATGATTTCTAAAATATTCTTCTGCTACAAAACCCTCTTTTGTATAATTTTCATGAGCCTCTTCCAATATCCTTTTGTATAAAGGATTATTAAAAACAAGTTCGTCCTCGGTCAGGTCGGAAACAATGAAATCAATTACATTCAGGTAAATCATCTCCTGTGTTTCATCGTCACGGTACCTCATATACTGTTCTCCAAAACGAATTACGAAATACAAGATGTTCTTTTCATAAGGATCCAAAGGAAAAGCCGCCGAAGGTTTTTGGAATGCAGATATAGTTTCCAACTTTGTATTTGTCTCGTTTTCCGAAGAAGAAGTTAAAGCATCTTCCGGTTTTTCAGGATCCGGATAAAGCGTTTTCTTTTTCTGCAGAGACTTTTCCTGCCGTTTTTTCATGATATTACGAACCAAAACCCGTTCGTCTATATCGAGTAGAAAAGCGCATTCTTTCACATACATCAACCGAATTATTTCTTCCGGAATCAATGCTATCGTTTCCACAATCTCATTGACAATTTTGGCTTTCTTTACCGGATCATTACCGGCATCCTGAATTAACAGGTTCGCTTTGAACTGTACAAAGTCGGTTTCATTATCATTAATATAGGTATGGAAAGAAGAAGCCGATTGCTTTTTGGAAAATGAATCAGGATCTTCTCCTTCCGGCAGAAGAACAATCTTAATATTCAATCCGGCTTCCAGTAAAAGATCTATCCCACGGACGGCAGCTTTTATTCCCGCAGAGTCTCCATCATACAGAACGGTAACATTTGTTGTAAACCGGTGAATAAGACGAATCTGCCCGGGAGTTAAAGCCGTACCTGAAGAAGCCACAACATTCTCGATTCCGGCCTGATGCATGGAAATTACATCCGTATACCCTTCTACAAGAAAACATTTATCCTGCTTGACCATGGCCTGGCGGGCAAAATAAATACCATACAACTCATTACTCTTATGATAGATTTCACTTTCCGGAGAATTTACGTATTTAGCCGTCTTTTCATCTTTCTTCAGTATACGCCCCCCGAAAGCAACGACTTTCCCGGAAAGAGTATGAACCGGGAAAATGACTCTTCCCCGGAAACGGTCAGACAAATAATCGTTGTTTCCGACAATAGTTAATCCCGTCTTCTCGAGGTAATTTTTCTTGTACCCGGATTTCAATGCTTCTTTGGTAAAAGCATCCCTCTCAGACAATGCGTAACCTAATTGAAACTTTTTAACAATATCTTCCCTGAAATTCCTTTCCTTAAAGTAAGATAAGCCAATATTCTGTCCTTCCTCCGTATGGAATAAGTTGAAGGAAAATGTTTTCTGAGCAAACCCATTCAGGATGAACATAGCTTCCCGGTCGCCCTGTGCCTGCTTTTGTTCATCCGAAAGTTCCGTTTCCTGTACTTCGATCCCGTATTTTTTAGCCAGATATTTCAGAGCGTCCGCATAAGCCAACTGCTCGTGCTTCATAATGAAATGTATAGGAGTACCCCCTTCGCCACAAGCAAAACATTTGCAGATATTTTTAGAAGGAGAAACATAGAAAGAAGGAGTCTTGTCTTCGTGGAAAGGGCAGAGTCCCACGAAATTCACTCCCCTCTTTCTTAAGGTAATAAAATCTGAGACAACATCATAGATCTGTGCTGCCGACTGAATCCGCTCAATAGTTAAAAAATCGATCATTCATACAAAGATACGATGTTTATTTGTTTACTTCACAGAATTCTTGTAATTTTGTGGCACTATGAAACATATCTTTTTTCTTATCATTTTTCTTATTACCGCACTAGAATTCCATGCAGAGACTCCCAAGAAGGAGATTCGTGCGGTATGGCTAGCCAGCAACCATTCATTGGATTGGCCAAGTAAACCTTACAGAAACTCGAACGACATCAACGACCAGCAAGATGAGTTAATCGACATTCTGGACAAACTCAAGGAAGCCAATTTTAATATGGTGTTTATTCAGACCCGTATTAGAGGCGATGTTATTTACAACTCAGCAATCGAACCCGTCAGCCCGTACGTTCAAAGGGTAAAAAACACCTGGTCGAAATACGATCCCCTGGCTTTTGCTATAGCAGAATGCCATAAAAGAGGATTGGAATGCCATGCGTGGTTCGTAACCTATCCGCTCGGGCCCGAAAGGCTCAACGGAAGAACGAATAACTCCCCTGCCATCCGAAAAAATAAGGATGTAGTAAGAAAACACAAAGGAGAATATTACCTCGATCCGGGTGATCCGAAGACAAACAACTATTTAATGGCTCTGGTAGGTGAAATTGTTGATAAATACGATATCGACGGTATCCACATGGATTACATAAGATATCCGGAAAAAGCGGAGAATTTCCCCGACAATGCAACCTACAAACGTTATGGCAACGGGAAAAGCAAAGCCGAATGGAGACGGGAGAATATCAATACTTTCGTTTCCAATGTTTACGATATGGTGAAAAGAAAGAAACCATGGGTACAGGTGAGCAGTTCTGTCGTAGGAATGTACAACCGGTTGCCCAACTCTACCCGAAACCACTGGACGGCATTGAACAGTGTGTATCAGGATCCGGAAAAGTGGTTGAAAGACGGCAAACATGATTTTGTGGTACCTATGATGTACTATGCGGACGAATTATTCTTTCCTTTTGTGGAAGACTGGAAAAGCAGATCCAACGGACGTTTTATAATTCCAGGCCTGGGTGTTTACCAGGTCGATGAAAAAGAAGGAAACTGGAATCCGGTTAAAATAAAAGAACAGATACAGTTTTGCAGGGAAAATCAGATGGAAGGAAATGCTTTTTATCGTTCACGTTTCCTCACAGACAACAAGAAAGGTATTTTGGATGAAATAAAAACCAATTTTTACGATCATCCGGCTTTATTACCCACTATGGCCTGGCTGGATACCATCCGCCCCATTTACCCGGTAAACCTGAAAGCTGTAAAAGCCGGAATGTATATGTCCTTAAGTTGGGATGAGACTTTACAGCCTCAAAACAAGGAAGTATTCTTTAATGTTTATCGTTCAAAAACATGGCCTATAGATGCATACAAAGCGGAAAACCTGGTCGCTGCACGGATCAAAGGCAACATGTTGTTTGTTCCGATCGATGATACGATCGAAAGCGGATATTATTATGCGGTTACTTCTTACGACCGATTCCATAATGAAAGTAAAATATCTTCTCCCGTATTCTTCGTTACCGGAAGTTTTGAAAAATAAATCATGAGGAATTGTATCCTTCTCTTTTTATGCCTTTTATTGGTCTGTGCATGCAACTCTTTGGACGAGCAACATGCCGATAAAATATTAAATGCAATAGATCAAAAAGACAAGAACTTTGAGGATATAAAGGAGGATACTTTAATTTTTGCAGCTGCCGATTTCTTTATTCATAACAAGAATCAGGAAAAGGCAGCTCTAGCCTGTTATTATTGCGCAAGGCTTTATCAATGTCGTAACGATTTTAATGAAGCCATGGAAGCTTACCTCAAAGCCGAAACCTATGCCAAGAAGCTGAACGACTACGAATTGTTAGGATCCATCAATTATTTTATGGGAGTCTTATATTATCATCATAACACATTCGGAGAAGAAGCCCGTGAAAAACTCAAAACAGCGTTGGAGATAACTCAAAAATATTCCGACAATTACAAAAGAGAAATATCTATCCATACATTGTTGGGGAATATTTTTCATATAAAAACCCAGACCGACAGCGCGATCGTCTATTTTAACGAAGCACTAAAAATCGCGGAGCACCACAAAGATACCGCAAGTATCTCTTTGATCTATGAAAATTTAAGCGTCCAGTTACAGGAAACAGGAAAATCTTCAGGATGCAGTCCTTTATTTACAGAAAGCTATCTCACTTAACCCCAATCCAACTTCACGACAATATCTGAACCTGGCAAAAATATTCAAGGATATTAATAGGAACGATTCGGCCTATTTTTATGCGATGAAAGCGCTGGAGATCCTTCCTGACTCAAATCACCACCATATAAAAAGCAATGTTTACAACTTTTTATCCACACTGGAAGAAAACAATAAGAATTATTTAAAAGCCCTGGATTTCAAAACAAAATATATAAAACATTATTCTGCGATTTTGGCAGAAAAAAGAGAAAGTGAAATAAAAATCATCGAAAACAAATACAATTACGAACAAACCCAGAACAGAAACAACCAACTGCTGATCGAAAAGCAAAACAATTCTTTAATTATACTCGCATTAACTCTTACTATTATCATCATTCTTTTTTATTCTTACTGGAGACACAATAAAGAAAAGAGCAAAACCCTGCAATTGGAATTAACGGCGATGGAAGCGGAACAGAAGTACACGGCCATTCAGAGTATGGCTCAAAGTTTCGATGAAAAGGAAAGAAGTTTAAGAACCGCCGTACTTTCCCATTACGATATATTGAAAAAAATTGCACTTTTGCAGGAAGACGATCAGTTAAACGACAAATCTCATTACAAAAGGTCTCCCCTGGAGAGGATCAATGCCATCGTTTACGGAAAAAACAAACCCAACTGGGACATGTTTTTCGACTCCATAAAGACTTTTTACGGTGAAATCATAGAAAAAATCAATACCACGTTTCCCGATCTCGACAAACTCGAAAGAAATGTCTGTTATTTATCGTATATGGAATTTACCAATTCCGAAATGGCAACTTTGCTTGGATATACTTTAAATACCATTGCAAAGAAAAAATCTACTTTAAGGAAGAAAATCGGTATTTCCGACCGCGGAAACATCAAAGTTTACCTCGATTCTTACTTCAAAAACATCCCTAACTGAAAGAAAGTTTTGTATTCGCATTTTCTTTAATCCCTAACAATAAACCACTTAACAAAATCAAAACAAGGAAAGTTTTGTATTTTGAGGTTTTGCCCTTTTTTCCTAAGATTCTTTCCCGTAGTTTTGCCTCTGAATTACTAATAC
>JAJBTS010000219.1:2700-18176 GCA_020860885.1 Bacteroidales bacterium | reverse complement strand
CTTTTATCTTTAATATTACAGGATGCTGTTTAATAGGATTACTGATTGGTTTATCCTTTAAATACAATTGGTTGGAAGGTAGTGGAAAGAGTTTACTTATCGTAGGTTTTTGTGGTGGGTTCACTACTTTTTCTACTTTCTCAATAGAAAATTTCAATCTATTTCAATCAGGGAACTATTCTACTCTTGCAATTTATATTCTTACCAGTATAATTTTAGGTTTTGCCGCAGTGTGGGCAGGACTGTTAATTACTAAATGAAGAGGGTTATATAAAAATGAAAAAGAAACTAGGAGGGTTATTACTCAATCTCCAACTATTAAAAAGTATGTTTTCAGATAAAGGCGCTTCTAAATGGCCTAAGATTTTGCTTGTTTTAGCTATAATTTATTTATTTATTCCGACAGTTCTGGTTCCGTATTTATCCCGATTATCGGATTACTGGACGATTTGGGAATATTTACCGCAGTAATTACTGCAATCGTATCTTTATTCAGAAAATTCCGAAAAATAAACGTAGTAAAAAAATTTAGTTAAAGAAGCGGCATTACTCCTCATACTGTTCCAGGCTTACTTCTACTCCATCGAATACGGCATAAGAATAATATTCCATCCAGTCCCCAATAATTAACATGCGGCTTCTTTTGTTTAGCATTAAATCCAATAAGATATGCCTGTGCCCGAAAATCAGATAGTCGGTATCCGGATATTGATGAATGTATTGTTTGGAAAATTTGACCAGGTGTTCTTTTTCCTCCCCAAGATAAGCGGTAGGACGTGATAGGCTGCTACTTCTGTTGTGGCGGGACCACCAATGGCCAAACCCAATACCCCACGCCGAGGGGAAACGGGCAAAAAGAAACTGACAAAAACGATTATGAAAAACAGACCGTAAGAACCGGAAAGAATACGACTCATCACCCAAGCCATCACCATGAGCCAAAAAAAATTTCTTACCATAGATTTCAGTTACCAAAGGCTCTTTGTGAAGAATGGCTCCTACCTCTTTAGGCAGGTAATCAAAAGCCCAGATGTCATGGTTGCCTATAAAAAAATGAATTTCAGTTCCATTATCGCTCATCTCTGCAATTTTACCCAAAAAACGGGTGAAACCTTTGGGAACAACCTTTTTGTATTCAAACCAAAAATCAAATACATCGCCTAACAGATATAACGCCAAAGCATCGTTTTTGATCGTATCCAGCCATCGGACAAAGCGCCTTTCCGTATCCAGAGGATCCTCCAGGATATCGGATCCGAAATGCATATCCGACGCAAAATATATTTTATTTTTGGACATGAACTATAAAAAACCTAATTCCAGTTTGGCTTCTTCACTCATCAGGTCAGGATGCCAGGTAGGCTCAAACACAAGTTCAACTTCCACGTCTTTCACTCCAGACACCGACTCGACCTTCATCCTCACATCCTCCATAATGAAATCAGCAGCAGGACAACCCGGAGCAGTCAATGTCATAGTAATAACCACATGATTATCTTCCCGGACCTCTACTCCGTAGATTAAACCCAAATCATATATATTTACAGGAATTTCAGGATCGTAAACAGTCTTCAGTATTTTGACGATTTCTTCTTCCATGGCAAGCAAATTGTTCTCCATAACTTTATATTTGTTCCGCAAAGTTACAATAAGTAATGGAATAATCCATGTTCAGCGGGTTAGGAATCCATAGGATACAAATTATAATTAAGCTTAATAATATGAAAAAGCCTCCTTGTGTATGGCACAATTATTAAAAGCTTTCAATTTAATTATTTAACTTTGTCGTTGGAATCTTCTTTACACACAAAGATATAAACTTAATCCACCATAAATGAATTTTTTTCAGGACCTAGGTTATTGGGGTTTATTTTTAGGTTGTTTTCTGGCAGCCACTATATTTCCATTTAGTTCCGACGCTTTATTTCTGACCACACTTACCTTTGGAGGAGATATTACCAAGACTTTATTCTTCGGCACTATGGGAAACTGGCTGGGAGGATTGACTTCTTACTGGATCGGTTATATAGGAAAGTGGGAATGGCTGGAGAAATGGTTTAAAATAAAAGAATCCACTTTACATAAACAAAAACAAAAAATAGATAAATACGGAAGTTGGTTGGCCCTCCTTACATGGGTTCCCTTTATAGGAGATGTTTTTGCTGTAGCTCTGGGGTTTTACCGTACCAATTTCTATTCTTCCGCTTTTTTCATGCTCGTAGGAAAATTCCTCCGCTTCTTATTTTTAGTATATATTTTTGTTTATATGAGTAATAAATTAGACTGGTTCCTGTAAAAATTTCAAAAGATAGTATATCTTTGCGGCCGGAATTACTAATTAACTCTAATATTATTAATTTATTTATGAACAAAAAACTTTTAATGGGGCTGCTTTTCGTATTACCCCTTATTTTCTTCTCCTGTGAATATGAATTAAATGACACCAATTTCTTAGAAGTAAAAAAACCTCCCGGCGATCCTTATATCGTAGAGCTGATCGAAAATAAAAATGAGAAAGGAGAATATGTTATAAATTATCCATTTATTAGGTACAGTACCGATTTCCCAACGGAAGTCGGGGAACAGTATAGGAGAATTGCAGTTTATGAAGAAGGGTATAATTATCCTTTTGATATAATAAGGAGCTACGATGATAACTACATCCAATTTTACAGTTATCCTAATGGAACTTATATCTTAAGATATACCGTACAGGTTCCTTCAGAAACCGGAAGTTTAGCAGATAAAACAGGTTACGAATATCTGGGGAATACATATGAATGGAAAATAAAGTGGGATCCGACAAATAGTCCAAAGTTAAATCTTAAATATGAATTTATAGATGAATTCGGAAGAATTCGTTTGACCTGGGATAAACCCGAGCCGAATTATCCACAACCGTTGCATTATATCGTTTATTTGAATAATTGGGATAAAGAACACGAAATTATAACCAATGAAAATTCCTGCGAGATAGAACTTGTGGATAATGGTTATAATAATATATATGTCCGTGCGGTATTCGAAAGCAATTATATCCCTTATTTAAGTGAAGACATCAGTATTTACAATTATTAATAAAAACTATTATGACTAACTATATCAAAGCATTTTTATTCTTTTTCCTCTTTTTTCCATTCGTTTTACCTGCACAGGAAATAGTTTTCGGCTATTCACTGGTCTACGGAAAGTATCAACTGGATGATTTCAAATCCATGCAGCAAAAAGGTATCCGGTTTTATCAGGATTTATATGGAAAAGATTTTAACTACAAAAGTACAGAGACTTTCCCTGATGGTTGGATTCATAATGCATACGTAGGAACGAAATTTTCATTTCATGAAGTAGGTCTTCAATACAATTACCTGACAACAGGAGGCAGAAATCATCTCGCCGATTATTCAGGAGAATTGAAAAACGACCACATATTATCCGGTAATGCCTTAGGAGTGTATTACAAATTAAATTTCCTATCTCTTCCTTTATCTAAAGATGTTCATCTTACTGCTCATGCAGGAACTTCCGTGGGAATGATCTATAACAAAATAAAGAACAATATCACTTACTATCTGGAAAATCCTCTTATTGATTATTACGGCAGAGAATTTCAAAATACGGACGAATCCATTAAACTCCGTTCAACAAACTGGTACATTCAACCCAATCTCGGCGTGCAATTCTGGTTTAAGAATTTGATTTCCTTAAATCTGAATGCGGGATATATGTTTGATAGTCCCGGCAATATCAAAACTGCCGACCGGGATACGCAATACATCCAAACGATTCAATACAATTCGGAAGGGAAAATTTCCGGTATGGAATATGGATCCACTCCCGGTAAGGAATACAACGTGGGAGTAGATTGGTCCGGCTTAAGACTGTCTGTAGGCATTGGTTTTGCATTCTCAATCAGTAAATAATATATGCTACCGGAAGGGCAAATTAATTTCAAGATCCGTGGAATTAGTTTGCCCCTACGGATACTATATTTCCGCTTCCTTTTTGTTCTGTAGCTGTTTTTTCAGGATTCCCTTTATATTTCAGGTTTCCCGATCCTTTGGTCAAAGCTACCAGACTTTCATGCACATACGCTTCTACATTCCCTGAGCCTGCGATCGTACAATTGAGGTGTTGTACCAAATAATCAAACGCTTGGATATTACCGGACCCTTTAACCGTAAAATGAGCATTTGTAGCCGCCCCTTTAACCGTAAGGTTTCCGGAGCCAGCCAGTTCCACTTTCAGGTTTTCACAGTACAAACTATCTGCTTGGATATTACCGGATCCTGTAATAACAATCTCCATATCCCGGGCATTTACCTCTCGCTGCATCACCAATTCACCCGCTCCCTCAATATTAATTTTCCTGATATTCTGCGAATTCGTAAATATTTTGAATTGTGTCGGCTTCAAAATAGAATCATTATTCTGTGTTATAATCAGACGATTATTTTTTACCGAAATATCCAGAGATGGAAATATATTTTTATCCACACTTACCTGCAGAAAAGGCGCTTCCTGTGACAATTGGCTATAAATCACTTCTGCCGGAATGCCTAAAACAATTTCATCGTAATTGGAGATAGCTATTTTCTCCTGAATGATTTTATAATTACCTTTTGTTTCCTTTTGTTGAAAGGAGGAAGTACAGGAAACATAAAAAGGAAATAGAATAAAACAAAGAACAAATAACGGAGTCAGTCTTTTAATATTTTGAATGTATAATTTAAGTAATTGTTGTAAGCATCGTGATAGAATACAAAGAGGGATGGTTTATCCTGCATTTTTTCTTTCAGGGAAATCTTGCTTGCTAAAGACTCCAGAGGATGAGTATCGTAAGCAGAAATCCATTGCTCCGAAATATGCGCTTTAGTAGGAATAACATCTCCCGGAACCACAATAAGATCACCTTTAGAAAGAAAAGAAACAACCAATTGTCCCGGAGTATGTCCCGGGTAAATACCAATATTCAATCCGGGATATAGTTCCGCATCTTTATCATGCAAGTGAAGCAATCCGGCCTTTTGCACCGGAAACATATCTTCTTCACGAAAAGAATTTCTTTCCAGAAGATTGGGATTTAAGTAGTTTTCCCATTGCTCTTTCCCCACATGATGGATGGCATGGGGAAACGACAAATTCAGATTCCCTTCTTCATCTTTATAAGTACAACCTCCACAATGATCGAAATGCAAATGGGAAAGAATTACGTCTGTAATTTCTTCAGGAGTAAACCCTTCCTGCCGTACCAGATCAGCAATATCTTCGTTATCGTAAAAACGATAATAAGACAAATTTCCCAGATCTTTTGTTCCAACGCCTGTATCTATCAGAATACGCCGGTCTTTATTCCAAAGCAATAGGCAGTTCATGGCGAGCACACAGCAATTATCCTCATCCGCAGGATATTTCCTCTTCCACGCTCTTTTCGGGATAGCCCCGAACATTGCTCCACCGTCGGCATGGAAAAACCCTGTTCTTAGTATTCGATATTGCCACATATTTTTTGTACTTTTGTACAAAAATAGCAAATATTTTATTGTCGTTTCGGATAGATAAAGTATTATCCATGTAGGTATTCGTTAAATCTACTTAACAAACCGATAAATTCATTAAACATTCATGAAAAAGAACATTCTCATAACAGGATCGAAAGGTCAGTTAGGTAGCGAATTGCAGGATGTATATCCCGATTTCCCGGAATTTAATTTCTTTCCTACCGACATAGATACGCTGGATTTAACCCATAAAAAGAATCTGGAAGATTATGTTACCCAAAATAATATACATTATATTATTAACTGTGCAGCATACACAGCAGTAGATAAAGCGGAGGAAGAGCAGGAACTATGCTATCAGGTGAATCATGATGCAGTAAAGAACATAGCTGAAAGCGCTAAGGGAATAGCTAAAGTCATCCATATTTCTACGGATTATGTTTTCGATGGCACCAATAACCAACCCTATCAGGAAACGGATCCGACCAACCCTCAGTCTGTGTACGGAAAAAGCAAGAGGCAGGGGGAGGAAATCCTTTTATCCATTCATCCGGGAAGTATGGTAATAAGGACATCCTGGCTTTATTCTTCTTATGGAAACAATTTTGCGAAAACAATACTGCGACTGGCCAACGAAAAGAATGAAATAAATGTCGTAGCCGATCAGCATGGAACTCCTACGTATGCTGCCGATCTGGCTGGCGCCTTATTATCTGTCATCCGGTTTATAGAAAAAGAAGGAATATTCCCTTCGGGTGTTTACCATTACAGCAACGAAGGAGCCACCACCTGGTACGGATTTGCCCAAAAGATCCTGGAACTATCGGACATCACGAATTGCAAAGTCCATCCGATTACAACCGATCAATATCCTACCAAGGCAAAAAGACCTATGTACAGCATATTGGATAAAAGTAAAATAAAAAGAACATTCAACATAACTATCCCGGAATGGGAAAACGGTTTAAGGCTTTGCCTGAATCAGATCTTTAAGAACAAGTAAAAAGCAAATATGAGCGAATTAACAAACGAGATACACAGAAGAAGAACATTTGCCATCGTGAGTCACCCGGATGCGGGAAAAACAACCCTTACCGAAAAACTTTTGCTTTTCGGAGGCGCCATACACGTAGCAGGAGCTGTCAAATCCAATAAAATAAAGAAAACAGCTACATCCGACTGGATGGAAATCGAAAAGCAAAGAGGTATATCTGTTGCTACCTCCGTAATGGGTTTCGATTACGACGGATATAAAATCAATATCCTGGATACTCCCGGGCACCAGGATTTCGCAGAAGATACTTACCGTACACTAACCGCTGTCGACAGCGTTATTATTGTGGTAGATATCGCGAAAGGAGTGGAAGCACAAACCCGGAAACTGATGGAAGTATGCCGGATGCGTAAAACTCCTGTTATGATCTTTGTGAACAAGATGGACCGGGATGGAAAAGATCCTTTTGATTTGTTAGACGAACTGGAGCAGGAACTCAAGATCCATGTCCGCCCTTTGAGCTGGCCTATCGATATGGGAGTTAAGTTCAAAGGAGTTTACAATATCTTTGAAGAAAAACTGGATCTGTACACGCCTAGCAAGCAAACAGTGACCGAATCTATTCAATTCAAAGATATAAACAATCCGGAGCTGGAAAACCATATCGGCAGCGATATGGCCGAACGTTTGCGCGCCGATTTGGAGTTAATTGAAGGTGTTTATCCTGAATTTGACGTAAATACTTATCTGAAAGGAGATATTGCCCCTGTGTTTTTTGGCTCTGCATTGAATAATTTCGGAGTGAAAGAACTGTTGGACTGCTTCGTCCGGATAGCTCCTTCTCCCCGTCCGGTTGCTGCAGAGGAAAGAGAAGTAAATCCGGAAAAGGATCCTTTCTCCGGATTCATTTTTAAGATCCACGCCAACATGGACCCCAATCACAGGAGCTGTATTGCTTTCCTTAAAATATGCTCCGGTAAATTCGAACGGAACACCAATTACAAGCACGTCCGGTTCAATAAACAAATGAAATTTTCTTCGGCTACGGCATTTATGGCTCAGAAGAAAGAAACGGTTGATGAAGCCTACGCCGGAGACATTATCGGTTTGCCCGATACCGGGAATTTCAAGATCGGGGATACACTTACAGCCGGAGAAATCCTGCACTTCAAAGGTTTACCCAGCTTTTCTCCCGAAATGTTCAAATACATCGAAAACGCCGATCCGATGAAAACCAAACAGCTCAGCAAAGGCATTGACCAATTGATGGATGAAGGTGTTGCCCAGCTTTTTATTCATCAATACAACGGACGCAAAATAATCGGAACAGTCGGACAACTGCAATTCGAAGTTATCCAATACCGTCTTTTGCATGAGTACGGGGCACAATGCAAATGGGATCCCATTCATTTATATAAAGCCTGCTGGATAGAAAGCGATTCGCAGGAAGCTCTGGATAATTTCAAGAAACGCAAATACCAATACATTGCAGTAGATAAAGAAGGGCGTGATGTATTTCTCGCAGATTCCAATTATGTGCTACAAATGGCACAACAGGATTTTCCGGATATACGGTTCCATTTCAGCTCGGAATTTTAATTTGTTTGTATAAAATAGGATAAAAAGGTTGTTCGTAAAGAATAACCTTTTTTATGGTCTTTTCAAAGAGTCTCCGGAGAAACTTTTATTTGTTCTCTCGGATGTACATCTCAGCACCTCTCGGATGTACAACTGAAGAAGGCGACGGTCCTATTCGCGGAAGGGTTCAGATATACATCTGAGAGTCGCTGAGATGTACATCCGAGAACCTTCTAGAAAAGATATTCTGCTATACTGAAAAAGGTTTTTTGTTTACTGCATTAAAACCTATTAGTTCTGTACCTCATAAAAGGTTATTTCCTGATCGAAGCTTACACAATCTTTTACTCTTTATACCCTATTTGAAGTCAAGGGTAGAAAAGAAAAAGGAGCTGCCACATTGTGACAACTCCTTATTATTATACCTTAAAATTCCGAGTTATTTCTTTTGTTTATAAAGTTCAAATATTTCTTTAGGATTCAACGCCCGATCGTAAAAACGTACATTGTCTATTGAACCCTGTAAAGTTTCATACAAGTAATTTTGTACATGCTTCTCACTCCATGAAACCATATATTTACCAGAATAATCGTAGAAATACCCATCCTGGGAGGGTGTATTCTTTGATTTCTGAATCAATACACCATCCATATATACATGCCCTACCGAATTGTCTATAACTAAAGTTAAAAGATGCCAGGAGTGTGTATTAAGTTTACCGGCACCCCATCCTATATAAAAGCCAAGAAAGTCTGTACCCGAGCACACATAAGAACTAGATAAATACAGATAAATATCCGGAATATTAGCGGAATAGCCTTTTTCCTCATTAAATAAAAGAAGCGAAAATTTTTCAGAAGTTTTATCGATATTCACCCATATAGAATAACTCCAGTTAGGATCCCCGGCATTCACTACATTTGGGATCATCATATGACCTCCCGGAGCTGATAAATTACAAGCACCATTCTCTATTCCATCTATCCCTTGAGTATAGACTCCATTAATAATACTCGCATCAAATCCATTCCCTGTTGCATCTTTAGCGTCTCCGTTTAAAGGATAATAGGCTTTTAACCTTCTTTTAAGATCACAGGAATAAGAATGGAAATGTGATCTATAATTCTCCTGAAATCCCATATGATCAACTCCTTTTAGTTCCGGAGTTATGTCAATGGTATACATTTCTTCGGGAACCAATTCTTCCGCAGGAAGAAATTTAACGAGATAGAGAAGAGGATCGTAAATAAACTCTCCCTGCAAAGTAGAAATAGATCCCCGGGATACAACAATATTTTCGGCTGTTATAGTATTGGGATCGATCGGTTTATTAAAAAATATTTTAATTGTATCCAGACCCGATACGAAGAATTCATCCTGCCTGGGTGAAATTTCAACTATCTGCAAAGGCAGCATACTTTTCACATACTTTTCGAAGGGAGCAATCACAACTGTCTGGTTGATATCCGTATATCTTTTTTTTAAATTGTTCCTTAAAGAAATCATATCCAGATTTTCAGAATGATTATAAAGGGTATTTTTTATCTCTTCATTATCCAAAACACCATCTTTTTCAATATCCAAGATAAATTTAGAAATTACCTCCGATAACTGTCCTACTGCAAAGTCACCCTGAAGAATTGTGGAAATTGCCAATAAAATAGCATTTTCATCGCCATCTTTACTTATGTCTAAATGATTGAAGTCGATATCATCAGGGTAAGAAATATGGAATATATCGAGAATTTCTTTTTGTGCCTGTATCTTAGCTGCCTCATAATTTAATCCCTTATTTTTAACTAAATAGATGATGCGGTCTTTGGATAAAGTAGTAAGAATATTTACATTAGTTTCTTCCGAATTATCTATTTTCCATAGAGAGCGTAAAGATAATTGGGTATCGGATATTTGTCCGGTTACTTCATTAAAATAAAATCCGTTGGTGATAACTTCGACATAAGGAGCGTCTATTTTATTTTCAATTTGAAAACCACCAAAATCATTGTTAGTCACAGTATTGTATGAGATTCCGGTAGCAACAAAATTATCATTCAACAATTGAATAGTAACACTGGAACCATTAATAAAAGGACCTTTCTGAATATTCCCCTTCAATCCGTTCGCATATTTTAAGGAAGATTCATCATCATTCTCACACGCCACTAATCCGAAAAAAACAAAAAGAATTAAAATGGGAAATAGCTTTTTCATACCTTCTTCATTTCATATTAATAATAAATTTACAAAATAGCTGCAAATATAACAGAATAGCCCTATCAGGCAAAACAATCCAATGATAAATATTTTACATCAGACGGTAATTGGTTGATAGTACGCGGAATTCTGTCCTGCGGTTGATCTGGTCAGCCCTCGCTTGCTGAACCGGATCGAGAGTATCGATAAATTCCACATCCAGCAATTGGCCTTCCGGAAGAAAATCGTATAATTCAGCTACTTTCTTAGTTACGGTAGAAGGCGTAGATTTTCCATACCCTTTAGCACTCAGGCGGTCCGGTTCGATTCCTGCTTTGATCAGATAATTAACGACCGACTGGGCGCGTCGCTGAGACAAGTTATTGTTGTATTCTTCCGAACCTTTCCGGTCGGTATGGGCCATCAGCTCTATGGTGACGTTCGGATTGTCATCCAACATAGCGATCAATTCATCCAGCGCTTCTTTCGATTCCGGGCGCAACGTCGCTTTATCGAAATCATAGAATATATTTTCAATCAGGACAGGTTTGGAAATAGAAGGAAGATAAAAATCCACATAAAAGGTCTCACTCTTCTGTTCATTGGGAACAGTAAGAGTTTGCTTCTGATTCAAGTGCTCGGGAGCGCTTCCCATCATCACATATTCCATACCCGGCTTTACTTCCATAAAATAAGTCCCGTCGCCACGGGCAAAGATCCGTTCGTTGGTACCGTCTTTACCGACAATGCGGACGGTTCCTCCCGGAATTTCCACTTCGTCCCTATCCAATACCCAGCCTTCGACATACATATAGATACCGGGCAATTCAAAAGAATAAATATGATCCGAACCCCTGCCATCGTTCCGGTTGCTGCTAAAGTAACCCGATTCCTGTGTTCCCCTGAAAGTTATACCAAAATCATCTCCGGCGCTGTTTACCGGATATTTCATATTTTCCACTCTCCACCTACCCCGGCTTTGGGTCGCTTTGAAGATGTCCAGTCCACCCATACCCGGATGTCCGTTAGAAGAGAAATACAATACACTGTCGGCACGCATATAGGGGAACATCTCGTCCCCCGGAGTATTGATTTCCGGCCCGAGGTTTTCCGGAAATAGGATTCCTATACCATCTAAAGGTACGCGGTAAATATCTTTTCCACCGTATCCTCCCTGAATATCCGAAACAAAGTACAAATATCCATCCGGACCCACCGCAGGATGTGCCGCCATGAAAGACGTATCCTTGAACACTTCTACCCTTTTTCCTGTCGCCCACTGGGCGCCGGAACGAGCCGAAACCCGTATTTCCGCCGTGTAAGAAGCGCCGATATCGGAAGGGCAGTAGGTATAATACATCTGGGAACCGTCAGCCGTAAAAGAACTGGTTCCCTCATCGAATTCCGTATTCACGCCGCTTTCTATTTTCTCCGGTTTGATCCATTGTTTTCTTTCGTCTTGCTTAATAACGAAGAAATCGTTGTTTCTGACCCCTGTGATAGCGCTCTTCTCATCTCCGGTCGCTTCTTTCCGGGAAGAAGTAAAATAAAGCTGGTCGAAATCTTCACCGAACAACATAGGAGAATATTCGCCGTCGCGTGAATTCCATTTATCCATTTTCTTTACTACGTAGCGGGTCGGTGTTTTCCTCCATTCCGCAGCCAGCTCACAGCCTGCTATTCCATTCCTGGCTAATACGCTCGACGGATCAATCTCCAGGTAAGTGTTGTACTGTTTAACAGCATCCGCATATCGGCCCAGCTTATGATTCATCTGCGCCTGACGCAAAACGGCCGTACTATCTATATAATCGTAACGGATCGAATTGGCATAGCCACTGAGAGCCCTGTTCGGATTGTTGATCTCCCGGTAACATTCCGCCATATGAAAAGCCACGCTTCCTCTTAAATGTGTTTTCTTGGAAGAAGTCTTCTGATAGACTCTCCGGTATATCTGCGCAGCCTCGTAGTATTCACCTCTTTCATGACGCTCTACTGCATCGCTTAACTTTGCTGATTTACAGGAAAACAGCAAGGCAGCAATTGTACAGAGTATTGAAAAAGTTATACAGCGATTCATAAAAGACAATTTTACTTTGTTTAAAACTGCTTTTTAGGCAATTTATTGCGTCAATCAAAGAAGATACACATCTTTTGGTCAAAAGGTTTACTCATTTTAGATAAAAGGTTCATCTTATTTCTTGCAATCAGCATTTAAATAAGCTAATTTTGTACGATTATTAAGTACGATGAAACTTCTGACTCCTCAAAACTGGCATCATTATGAATTGATCGATTCGGGTGAATACGAGAAACTCGAGCGGTTCGGAAAGTATATTCTCCGTCGCCCTGAGCCTCAGGCCGTATGGAGGAGAAAAATGCCGGAACAGGAATGGACCCAACGTGCGGATGCCTGGTTCAAAAGGGAAAAAAGCAAAGGAGGAGTAGAGAATTCAGGAAATGAAAAGGGAGAATGGGTATTGAAACCGTCCATGCCTCAACAGTGGTTCATTAATTATTCCTACAAGAATATGAAGCTACGTTTCCGCTTAGGCTTAACCGCTTTCAAGCATGTAGGAATCTTCCCGGAACAAGCCGAAAACTGGAATTTTATTTACGACACTGTATCTTCTTTCCGGGAACAACCTTCCGTACTCAACCTGTTTGCTTACACGGGTGGCGCTTCCCTGGCTGCAAAAGCCGGAGGTGCGGATGTTACGCATGTCGATTCGGTCAAACAGGTACTGAACTGGACGCGGGAAAATATGGAGGCTTCCGGGCTTGATAATATTCGCTGGGTGTTGGAAGATGCCCTGAAATATGTAAAGAGGGAAGTTAAGCGAAACAAACTTTACAACGGAATTATATTGGATCCACCGGCTTACGGTCGCGGGCCCGATGGGGAAAAATGGGTGCTGGAAGAAAATATTGCAGAGCTCATGGAGGGATGCGGTAAGATACTCCATAAAGAAAACTCTTTCTGTGTACTCAACTTATATTCGATGGGATTTTCCTCTCTTATAGCGGAGAACCTGATCAAAGATTATTTCCCTGCGATAAAAGAACCGGAATACGGAGAATTATATGTCCCGGATTTGTCCGGAAAGCGTTTGCCTTTAGGTATATTCAGCAGATTTAATACAGTACAATGAAACAATATCAGGATTTATTGCAACGGGTCCTTTCGGAAGGAACAAAGAAAGAAGATCGTACCGGAACAGGAACCATCAGTGTTTTTGGCCATCAGATGCGTTTTAACCTGACCGAAGGGTTTCCGGTTTTAACGACTAAAAAACTACATCTGAAATCCATTATTTACGAATTGCTCTGGTTTCTGAAAGGGGATACGAATATCCAATACCTGAAAGAACATGGAGTAAGGATATGGGACGAATGGGCGGATGAAAACGGGGATTTAGGCCCTATCTACGGTTACCAGTGGCGTTCGTGGCCGGATTATTCCGGCGGACACATCGACCAGATATCCGAGGCTGTTCATACGATCCAAAACAATCCGGATTCGCGACGCATCATTGTTTGCTCCTGGAACGTAGGGTGTCTTCCGGAAATGAAACTTCCTCCCTGCCATTGTTTTTTCCAGTTTTATGTGGCTGACGGAAAATTATCCCTGCAATTGTATCAACGCAGCGCGGACATTTTCCTGGGAGTTCCTTTTAATATCGCTTCTTATGCCTTGTTGCTGAAGATGATGGCACAGGTAACCGGATTGCAAGAAGGAGATTTCGTGCATACTTTCGGTGATGCGCATATCTACACCAATCACCTGGATCAGGTAAAACTGCAGTTATCGCGCGATCCACGACCTTTGCCCACAATGAAAATCAACCCGGATGTGAAAAATATCTTTGATTTTGAATACGAAGATTTCGAATTGGAGGGTTACGATCCTCATCCACATATAAAAGGAATGGTTGCCGTATGATACTCTCACTGATCGTTGCTGTAGGAAAAAATAATGAGATAGGAAAAAACAACCGGATGCTCGCGCACATGCCTGCCGACCTGAAACACTTCAAAGAGGTTACCTCAGGACACACCGTAATAATGGGACGAAAGACTTTTGAATCGCTCCCGAAAGGTCCGCTGCCCAACCGGAAGAATATCGTGATCAGCAGGAATAAAGATCTGGAAATAGACGGCGCTTTGGTTTATTCCTCACTCGATTATGCTCTTATCAAGGTTATGGATGAAGAAGAAGTATTCATCATCGGTGGAGCTGAGATCTACAAACAGGTCCTCCCGGATGCGGACAAATTGTACCTGACCAAAATACATACGGAGTTCCCCGAAGCGGATACTTTCTTTCCCGAAATCAATTACCGGGAATGGAGAATCGTCAGCCAGGAGAGTTTCCCGGCAGATGATAAAAATCCTTTCGCATATACTTTCCTGGAAATGGAAAGGTAAGTAGCGGCTTTTTTAGCGGTATAGCGGATACCTCCCCTAAACCCTCTCCCCTTGCATATATCGTTCAAAAAACAGAAATATGTTCTAAAACATATTAAAATTCAACCTAGGTTGTTATATAAATGTTATTTTTGTTGAATTAATTTTAATCTCAATCTTATGAAAACTTTAAGGAAAATTGATTTAGATTCGATGGAGAGAGAACTTCAAGTTCTAAAAAAGGAAGAAGAAAAAGCTGTATTAGGAGGCACTAAAGTAAATGTTTACAGTGATCCGAACGATGTTCCCGGAGGAATTTGGGATATGGCAAGTGGGTATGTCGATGATTCGGGCAACTGGTATGGAGGTGAATCCGGATCCTATAGTGGAAACGATGAAGATAAGTCCTGGACAAAAAGCTTTAATAACGAAGATGATTTAAGGAATTTTCTCTGCGATTGGGTAAGCTCCCCCGGTTATGTGGAAGCCGAGATTTACTTTCATGCGGATGGCTCTTACACAGTTGTTAGAGATAATGAAAATACTCCAAACCGTGCTTATTATGATTTTCAAGGTCCGGATGCCAACGGTAAATATTATCGCGACGGTAAAGAGATCATAGGCTTTGGACATACTCATTCTTATGACGACAGTCCTTATCCTGGCAAAGCTGACCAAAATGCAAAAAAAGAGCTTCCAAAGTTATCTCACCAGATTTTCCACGATGGACATTGGTATAAATATTAATTCATTATTACAAGTATGAGAAAGATTGTTTTTTGGATTGTCTTGTCAATCTTTTTTA